>JACZVC010000035.1 GCA_022572885.1 Pseudomonadota bacterium
AAAACCCATGTGCAACGGATCGTGGCGGCTGCCGATTTCGACACCCGGCGTATCGGCCGGGACCAGCGCTACCGTAATACCCAGGTTTTCCCGGTCGCCGAGCAACTGATCCGGATCGTAGAGTTTGAACGCGACGCCGATCAGCGTAGCTACCGGGGCCAGCGAGATATACCGCTTATCGAAATTCAGGCGTATACCCAGGACGTCTTTTTTACCCTGGTAATCCTGTTTGCAGATGATGCCGCTATCCGGGATGCTGCCGGCGTCGCTGCCCGCTTCCGGCGCGGTCAGCGCAAAGCAGGGAATTTCCTCGCCGCTGGCCAGCCGCGGCAGATAATAATTTTTCTGCTCCTCGGTTCCATATTTGAGCAACAACTTGCCCGGGCCAACGGAATTGGGAATCATGATGGTCAGCGCGGCGGCTATGCTGCGGCTCGCTACCTTCATGACGACGGCCGCGTGGCCGTATTGCGAGAACTCCTTGCCGCCATATTGGCGGGGGATCACCATGCCGAAAAAGCCGGCCTTTTTGAGTAAATCCCACGCCGCCGCGGGCAAATCCCGGCTGCCGATATTGACATCGTAATCGTTGATCAGGGCACACAGTTCCTCGACCGGCCCATTCAGAAAATCGATTTCCTCGTCATCGAGGCTCGCCGGTTTGGCTTTCAACAGGCGCCGCCAGCGCGGTCTCCCGCTGAATAATTCGGCGTCCCACCAGGTCGTGCCGGCGTCGAGCGCCGCTTGCTCGGTCGGGGAAATAGCGGGCATGGAACTGCGATACAGACGGTACACCGGCTCGCCCAGCAATCGGCAGCGCAGCAGCGGAATCCCGAGCACGATCATCGGCGCCAGGTAAAGCACCCAGACCACCAGCTTGACCGGCCAGGAGACATCGGCAAATTGTGCAAACAGTCCGAGCAGCGCTATGCCACCAAGCATCCATGCTATCAGCGGCGCAGCGAGATAAATCAGGGTAAGAAAAAACACCAAAAGCAGTGGCCACCACAGCCAGCCGCTTAGCAGATATTCCATTCAGATCTCCAGTCAGACCCCGGGCCGTTCCTCACCGGAGCGGGGCAGAAGGTTCATTCTAGCAAACACTGGGCCCCACACTCAGTGCAAAACGGCATTGTTTGACGGTTTTTTTATTCCGCGTCCGGCTGGTTTTCCGGTGCGGCTTTTTGAAAGGCGGCGGTTTCGCTGCAGTTTTTTTCAATCCGGGTAAGCGTAGGAAATGCCGTCAGATCGCAATGGTAACGCCGCGCATTGTATAGCTGCGGAACCAGGCAGCAATCGGCAATACCCGGCGTGTCGCCATGACAAAATTGGCCGCTCTGCCCGCCGGTTGCAAGCAGTTGCTCGAGCGCCGTGAACCCCTGCGTTATCCAGTGCCGGTACCAGTCGTCGAGTTGCTGCCGGTCGAGACCGGCCTGATGTTTCAGGTATTGCTGGACACCGAGATTGTTCAGCGGTTGTATTTCGTCCGCTATCAGGTAGGCCAGGCCGCGAACCCTTGCCCGTGCGCCGGCGGAGTCCGGCAACAACGGTGGCCGGGGGTATTTTTCGTCCAGGTACTCGATGATGGCCAGCGACTGGCGCAGTACGATATCGCCGTCCACCAGCACCGGTACCAGCCCCTGCGGGTTGATCTTCAGGTATTCGGCGCTTTTTTGCTGACCGCCGTCTTTGACCAGGTGCACCGGCACGCTCTCGTACTCCACGTTCTTCAGGTTGAGCGCTATGCGAACCCGGTAGGCGGAACTGCTGCGCCAGTATGTGTAAAGCTTCATTTCCCCGGCCCGTCGTAGCGGACGACGGTCTGTTCGATGCTGCCGAAAATACTCCGTCCCTCAGCATCCAGCATTTCAATTCGCACTCTGTCGCCAAAGCTCATGAACGGGGTCGTCGCCTTGCCATCGGCGACGATCTCAATCACGCGTTTCTCCGCCAGGCAGGAAGCGCCGACCGATTCATCCTGATTGGCGATGGTGCCCGAACCGACGATGCAACCCGCGGCCAGCGGACGAGTCGTCGCCGCATGGGCGACCAGGCGCGCGAAACTGAACTGCATGTCGACACCGCATTCGGGCCGGCCGAACAACTCGCCGTTGTAATGCGTTATTAGCGGCAATGTGACTTTGCCGCCCGCCCAGGACTGACCGAGTTCATCCGGGGTCACCAAGACCGGTGACAAGGCCGAGCGCGGCTTGCTGACAACGAAGCCGAAACCCTTGCCCAGCTCGTTGGGGATCAGGTTGCGCAGGGAAACGTCGTTGATCAGGCCGATCAGCCGGATATGACCGAGCGCATCCTGCTCGGACACGCCCATCGGCACATCGTCGGTCACCACCACCACTTCCGATTCGAAATCGATGCCCGATTCTTCGCTGGCGACGACCACATCCTCACGCGGTGCGAGGAAACGGTCGGACACGGCCTGGTACATCAAGGGGTCATCGAGAAAACTGGGCGGCATTTCGGCGCCTCGCGCGCGCCTGACGCGTTCGACATGGGCGAGATAGGCGCTGCCATCGAGAAACTGGTAGGCACGCGGCAGCGGCGACGCCAGCTCATCGACATCCAGCGGCTGGCTACCGGCCAGATCGCCGGCGCAAAGCGCCTGGTATGCCTCGTCGAGTAATGGCGACTTTGCCTGCCAGTCATCGAGCGCTGCTTGCAGGATCGCGGTGATATCGCCGACTTCGGTATAGCTGCCCAGGCCCCGATCGACGACAATCAGCGTGCCGTCCCGGCCGCCCTTTTTCAGTGACGCCAGTTTCATGTCATGGTCTCCTTGCGGTCAGTGCGGCTTCCCGGATTCAGCCCGTGTGTACAACTTGACAGAACTCACGGCTAAGCGCCGCTTTTCCAGGAATCGACATAGCCGGACCATTCGATTCCATGCGCTTGTTCCGAAACGAACAGTTCATCCCGCGTATCCAGCATGACCGCAACCTCGTTGGTCCCCTGCTCCGGCTGATCCAACGCTCTCTCGAGCGCCTTGGGATGAGGGCCGTGGGTAAAACCACACGGATGCAGGGTGATCATCCCCGGGTGGATATTGTCGCGCGAGAAGAATTCGCCCGCGTGATAGAAAAGGACTTCGTCGAAATCGTCGTTGGCGTGGAAGAAGGGTATTTTCAGCGCACCCGCATCCGTTTCGAACGGTCTGGGCACAAAGGTGCAAATGACAAAGCGGCTCGCCATGAAGGTCGTATGCGCCGATGGCGGCAAATGGTAGCGGTGACTGAGCAGCGGACGGATGTCGCGCCAGTTGATCCGGACCACGGCGAGATCGCCATGCCAGCCTACCGCATCCAGCGGATTGTACGGGTAGGTTATTTTGCTGATCTCGCCGCCGCGTTTGACCCGGATGGTCCACTCCTCGTCGGTTTGCTGCGCCTTGAACAAGTCGTTTATTGCCGGCACATCGAGCATCGCCTGGTCGAAAATCGCATGGGCACCCAGCATTCCCTTGTCGGGCAGACGGTAGCTGTCGTTGGTGGCTTCGATCAACAGGGCGCGCACTGGCTGGTCGACTTCCATCCGCCACATGGTCCCGCGCGGGAGCACCAGGTAATCGCCATCGCGAAATTTCAGGTGGCCGTAGTCGCAGTACAGATCGCCGCTGCCTGCGTGCACGAATATCAGTTCATCGCCGTCGCTGTTCCTGGCGAGATGATCCATATTGGCGTCGAGCGACCAGTAGCGGAACTTGACCGCGGCATTGTGCAGCAGCGGCGTGGCATCCCAGGGCGAGGGGCCGCTGTTTTCCAGCCGGTTCGTGTCGAAGGCCCGCGGGCGCAGCGGCCCCTCGAAGTCCGACCAGGCCGTCGGCGGGCGCTGGTGGTACATGTGCGTGGCCGGACCATAGAAACCTTCCTTGCCGAGTTCCCTTTCATAGGTACCCGCGGGCAGGTCGGCATGGGCCTGGCGGGAGGCGTTGCCTTCCACACGCGGCAGGGAAATCCATTTTTTCATGACGGTTCCTTATGCATGGCCGGGCGCACCGGTTCAGATAACCCCGCGGCGTTCCTGGTCGCGCTCTATGGAGTCGAACAAGGCCTGGAAATTGCCCTCGCCGAAGCCATCGTTGCCCTTGCGCTGGATGACCTCGAAGAAAATCGGCCCGATGCAGGTCTGGGTAAAGATCTGCAGGAGCAGCTCCTTGCGGGTTTGTTGATCGGCGTCGATCAGGATGCGGTTGCGGCTCATCCGTTCTAGGTCTTCCTGGTGCCCGGGGATTCGCTCATCGACCATCTCGTAATAGGTGTCGGGCACATCGAGAAACTCCAGGTCGTTGGCGCGCAAGCCTTCCACGGTCGCGTAGATGTCATCGGTGAACAAGGCAATGTGCTGGATTCCCTCGCCCTGGTATTCATCGAGGTATTCCTGTATTTGCGACTTGCCGGCGGCCGATTCGTTGATCGGGATGCGCACCTGGCCGTCCGGGCTGGACATGGCTCTTGAGTGCAGGCCGGTTTTCGTGCCCTTGATATCGAAATACCGAATTTCGCGAAAATTGAACAAGCGCTCGTAGAAGCCGGCCCACTTGTCCATGTTGCCGGTGTACACATTGTGAGTCAGGTGATCGATCAGCGTGAGACCGAGGCCCACCGGGTCCGGGTCAGCCCCTGCGATCGGCTGGTACTCGTCCGCATAGACCGACTGCTCGCCGTATTTGTCGACCAGGTAAAGAATGCTGCCGCCGATCCCCTCGATGCAGGGAATATCCAGCGCTGTCGTTGCGCGTTTTACGGCAAACGGCTGCGCACCTTTTTCCTGCGTTGCCTGGTATACGAATTCGGCGTCCTTGACGCGAATCGCAAAACCACAGGCGCAGGGACCATGGATGGCGGCAAAATCCTTGGCGAAGCTGCCCGCCTCGTCATTGAGCAAAAAAACACAGTCGCCTTGCTTGTACAGCGTGATATTTTTGCTGCGATGCCTCGCCACAGGGCTGAAGCCTAGTTGAGCGAACAGGTTTTCCAGGACTGCGGCATCGGGCGCGGCGAATTCCACGAACTCGAATCCATCGATTCCCATCGGATTGTCGAACTGCTCAGTCATTGCTTTTCCTCCCGAATAGACGATCGCCAAACCGGTGACATTCTCACGGGCGTTCTATATGACCTGGGATTGCCTTTGTGCCGCGTCTGGTATAAATTAGTTACAGATGTAACGATTATACCCCCGAATGTGTTTTACGCCAAGCATCAATGACCCTGACATGGAAAACTCCGAACTTTTGAATCTAGAGGAATTCCTGCCCTATCGCCTGTCCGTGCTGTCCAATACGGTCAGCCGGGGTATTTCGGCCGCCTACGTGGATCGCTTCGGACTGAGCATCAGGGAGTGGCGGATCATCGCGGTTTTGGGGCGCTACCCCGGCCTGTCAGCCGCAGAGATCGTCAAGCTGACTGCAATGGACAAAGTCGCCGTCAGCCGTGCGGTTACCAAACTGACCGGCAAAGGGCGCCTCAAAAGAAGCCTGTCGGCTGCAGACAAACGGCGCTCTGTGCTGGTACTGAGTAAGGAGGGAATACGCTTGTTCGACCAGATATCGCCGCTGGCGAAGAGCTATGAGGAACGCCTGCTCGAGTGCCTGGCAAGAGAAGACCAGGACAAGCTGTCGGACATACTCGACAACCTGCAAAAACAGGCCAGAGCCCTGCAACCGCCAGACTGATTAACCCGGTTGTCGCCAAAAGGATCGCGGATTCCGGCTTAGAGTTCGGTCCGGACATCCAGCAGCTCCGGAAACAGCCGCTGATCCAGGCCTTTGCGCAGGAAGTCGACCCCCGAGGAACCACCGGTGCCCCTGCGGTAACCGATGATCCGTTCGACAGTCTTGATATGCCGGAACCGCCAAAGCTGGAAGTTCTCTTCGAGATCCACGAGTTTTTCCGCCATGTCATAGGCGTCCCAGTATTTCTGCGGCTCCGAGTAAATGGTCTTGAACGCGTCGATCACACGGGGATGGCCTTCGCGCGGCACCGACCAGTCCCGGTCGATGACTTCTTTCGGCAAATCGAAGCCTTGACGATGCAATAAAAGCAGGAACTCTTCATAAAGGCTGGGGCTATCCAGCACCCGTTTGAGCTCGTCATACACATTCCGGTCGTGTTCATAAACACTGAGATAATCTTTTGCCTTGTTGCCCAGCAAGAATTCCAGCTTGCGAAACTGGTGCGACTGAATACCCGATGCGTGCCCCAGCGCGTCCCTGAATTGCAGGTACTCGCTCGGCGTCAGCGTCTCCAGCACCGCCCACTGGTTGAACATTTGTGCTTGTACATGCTTGACCCGGCTCAGTATTTTGAAGCAACGATCCAGCTTATCCTGCTGCATGAAGCTGATTGTCGCCTCCAGTTCATGCAACATCAGCTTCATCCACAGTTCCGCTATCTGGTGCTGAATGATAAACAGCATTTCGTCATGGTGCGCCGGCTTCGAGAGCGGATTCTGGGCATCCAGGATTTTATCGAGCTGCAGGTAACCCCCGTAGGTCATTTCGCCCGCCAGGTCCTTGTGTATGCCTTTTTCCAGTTCACGACGACCCATGGTCGGTGTCTCCCCTGCCAATACGCTAAGCGCCCGCCACGGACGCAGGATGTGATTCTATCACCGGCCCGATGCTTTGGCGGCCTGTTGTTGTATAATGCCGCGCACCGACAAGCCACTTGGCTTCTGATCCGATCAGGCGCCTGGCCGGAAGAATTACTGAGCGCCGGGCCTCCATTGGAGGCCCGGCGTTTGTTACGAGGAAAAGGATGAAGACAATCGCCAATTTCAGTGTGGAGTACGTCCGCTTTATCGATCCGGATGGCAAGCCGGTCGCCGAACTGCCGGATTTTGCCAGCGACCGGGATGAAATGCTCAAAATGTACCGGCTCATGATGCTGACTCGCACTTTCGACACCAAGGCCATCAATCTGCAGCGCACTGGCAAGCTCGGTACTTACGCCTCCTGCCTGGGCCACGAGGCAGCCCATGTCGGCACCGGCGCAGCCATGCGGCGCGAAGATTGCCTGGCGCCGATGTATCGCGAGTACGGCATCCAGTTCTGGCGCGGCGTGCGGATGAGCGATGTGCTGTTGTACTGGGGCGGCGATGAGCGCGGCAACGATTTCACCGACGCACCCCATGATTTCGCCTGGTGCGTGCCGATCGCAACCCAATATATGCACGCCGCCGGCGCAGCCAACGCCTTCAAGCTGCGTGGCGAAAAACGCTGCGCACTGGCCGTGATCGGAGACGGCGGCACATCGGAAGGGGCTTTTTACGAAGCGATGAATTTCGCCGGCGTGCGCAAGTTGCCGGTGGTGTTTCTGACCGTGAATAACCAGTGGGCCATATCGGTCCCCCTGCATTTGCAGACAGCCTGCGAAACGCTGGCGCAAAAAGGATTTGCCGCGGGCATCCCGGGCGTCCAGGTCGATGGCAACGATGTGATTGCCGTGCGTCATGTGGTTGGCCAGGCGTTGGCGCGCGCCCGCAGCGGCGATGGGCCAACGCTGATCGAAGCCATGACTTACCGGCTCAGCGATCACACGACGGCCGATGACGCCAGCCGCTACCGGGAGCAGCAGGAAGTCGATGAGGCCTGGCAAGTGGAGCCGATGATCCGTAGCCGAAAATACCTGACCGGTATCGGCGCCTGGGACGACAAGAAAGAGCAGGCCTGGCAGAAAGAATGCGTCCGTCAGGTCGATGAAGCGGTCGAGGAATATCTCAACACACCGAAAAACACGCCCGAATCCATGTTCGATTACATGTACGCCGAGCTACCCGAAGCGCTGGAAGAACAGCGTGAGATCGCGGCGCGCTACTTCGGCAAGGGAGGTCATTGATGGCCAAAGTTGCCTTGATCGAAGCCATCACGATGGCGATGGCCTGGGAAATGGAACATGACGACAGCGTCATGGTTCTCGGCGAAGACGTTGGCGTCAACGGTGGAGTTTTCCGCGCAACGGCGGGTCTGCAGGAAAAATTCGGTGCGGATCGCGTTATGGATACGCCGCTCGCGGAAAACCTGCTGGCCGGGGTCTCGGTCGGCATGGCGGCCCAGGGCCTCAAGCCGATTGCCGAAATACAGTTTATGGGCTTCATTTATCCGGCTGTCGATCAAATGATCAGTCATGCCGGCCGCATGCGCCACCGGACCCGGGGACGCCTGAGCTGCCCGATGGTGCTGCGGGCGCCGTTTGGCGGCGGAATCCACGCACCCGAGCATCATTCCGAAAGCACCGAAGCGATATTCGCCCACATGCCGGGCGTACGCGTGGTGATCCCATCCTCGCCGACCCGCGGATACGGCCTCTTGCTTGCCAGTATCCGCTGTCCCGACCCGGTCGTTTTTCTCGAACCCAAGAGAATTTACCGGATGGCCAAACACGAAGTCGCCGATGACGGCGAGGCCTTGCCACTGGATGTCTGCTTTATCCTTCGCGAGGGCGAGGATCTGACCCTGGTCACCTGGGGCGCGATGACCCATGAGACGAACAAAGCGGCAGACCAATTGGCCGAACAGGGCATCAGCGCCGAAGTCATCGATGTGGCGACGATCAGCCCGCTGGATATCGATACGATACTCGAGTCGGTGGAAAAAACCGGCCGGCTGGTGATCGTCCACGAGGCGGCCCGGAACTGCGGAGTCGGCGCGGAAATCGCCGCGGAAGTTGCGGAAAAGGGCCTGTACGACCTCAAGGCGCCGATAAAACGGGTTACCGGCTTCGACACGGTAATGCCGCTGTTCCGCCTTGAGTATGATTACCTGCCCTGCGTCGAGAGAATTGTCGACGCCTGTAAAGAAACGATTGAGGCATAAACAGCGCCTCGCTTTGATTGGCGTTGCGTACACCAGGAAGATGCTATGAAGACCTTTATGTTGCCCGATCTGGGTGAAGGACTGCCGGAAGCGGAGATCGTCACCTGGCATGTCAAGGAAGGCGACAAGATCAAAGTGGACGAACCGCTGCTCTCGGTCGAGACAGCCAAGGCTGTCGTGGAGGTTCCCTCGCCCTTTACCGGGACAGTTGTGAAATTGTACGCGGCCGAAGGCGGCATCGTCGAGACCGGGAAGCCGCTCGCGGATTTCCAGGTCGAGGGCGAGAGCGAGTCTTTGCCGGGCAATGCAGCCAAAAATAAAAACAACGGCGATACCGGTACGGTCGTCGGCAACATGCCGACCAGTGACGAGGTAGTCGTGGAGACCGCTGTCGCCGGCGGCAAACGAAAGCGCGCGCAGGGACGGGTAAAGGCGGCGCCGGCAGCCCGCGCGCTGGCAAAAAAAATGGGGCTGGACCTGGCCTCGGTGCCAGCCAGCGGCAAGTTCGGCCAGGTTACCGCCGATGATGTGCGCCAGGCTTCGCAAGCCGGGTCGGTAAGCGCCGCACCGAGCGCTCCGCTGGTCCTCGGCAAAGCGGAACCATTGCGTGGTCCGCGTAGGGCGATGGCACAAAGCATGTCTTTGGCCAGGGACCAGGTGTCGCCTTGTACGATTTTCGATGATGCGGATATCCACAGCTGGCTGAGGAAAAACGATATCACCGCCCGCGTATTGCGCGCGATAGCCGCGGGATGCAGTGCCGAACCCGGTCTGAACGCCTTTTATGACGAAGCAGCCAAAAGCCGCGAGATGCATCAGCGTGTCGACATCGCCATGGCGGTCGATACGCCGGATGGCCTGCTGGTTCCGGTGGTACGTGACGTCGCCGGCAAAGACGCCACTCAGTTGCGCGCGGATATCAACCGGATCAAGAAAACGACCCATGAGCGATCGGTCGCACCCGCCGACATGCGGGATTATACGATCACGCTATCGAATTTCGGGATGCTGGCCGGCCGTTATGCGACACCGGTCGTGGTACCGCCCACCGTGGCGATCCTGGGCACTGGCGGAATCCGCCATGACGTCATCGCCGTGATCGGAGGAGTCGAGGTTCACCGCCGAATACCCCTGTCGCTGACCTTCGACCACCGTTGCGTTACCGGTGGTGAAGCATGCCGTTTCCTGGCCGCGGTCATCGCCGACCTCGGGGCGGAAGAGTAGCGTCACAAGTCTGTGCCGGGAGCTTATGCGATGGAAATTATCCGTGGCCAACAATCTCCTGGCAAAGTTTTCGATATTTGGCTTTTTCCCGGCCTGATATGTGTTTAATATTGCCTCGCCGTCAGCACACCGGACACCCGCCATGCAGCGTAGACTCTACGATTCCCGGAGCCGCGTCGTCAGCAAGATCATCGCCCAGGCCGAGAAAGCCGGTTTATCGGGCAAGGACATCGATATTGCTGAATTCATCGATCGGTATTACCGCAATGTCGCGATAGACGATCTGCGCAGCAGCAGCCCGGCGGATCTTGCCGGCGCGGCACTCAGTCATTTCAACTTTGCCGTCAATCGCCCGCCCGGCAAAGCGAAGGTGCGGGTTTACAATCCGACCCGGAAAACCAATGGCTGGGCCTCGACGCATACGATCGTGGAAATCGTCAATGACAATATGCCGTTCCTGGTCGATTCGGCCGGTATGGCAATCAACCGCCTGGGCTATTCCATCCACCTGACCATCCACCCGACCTTCTCCATCACTCGCGACCAGCAAGGCGCCTTGCTGGATATAGGCAAGAAAGCGCTGCTAAAGAAAGGCGATGACAACGAGTCCTTTTTGCGTATAGAAATTGACCGCAGCGCGAAGAAAGAGGAATTTGCCGCCCTGGAACAGGCTCTGCTGTTGAATCTCGGCGATGTGCGCAACGCGGTCGCCGATTGGTCGGCAATGCGTGAGATGGCATTGACCATTGCCGACGAGCTGGACAGCGCTTCGTTGCCGCTGAGCGAGCGGGTTATCGACGAGGGACGGGAAATGCTGCGCTGGATGGCGGACGACCATTTCACTTTTCTCGGTTATCGAGAATATACGCTGGCCAAGGGCGAGGACTCCGATGAACTTTCCGTGATCCCGGGATCCGGTCTGGGCATATTGCGCGGCGAACCGAGGGATGGGTCGGTCATAGTGTTAAACAAGGACACTCGCCGCCAGGCAAGATCGAAAGACCTGCTGCTCATTACCAAGGCCAACTCGCTGGCCACGGTCCATCGGAACAGTTATCTGGATTACATCGGCATCAAGGTTTTTGCTGCCGGCAAGGTCGTTGGCGAAAAGCGATTCCTTGGCTTGTTCACATCAACCGCGTACAGCCTCAGCCCCGATGAAATCCCGATGTTGAGGTACAAGGTCGAACAAGTCATGCAAAACTCCGGCATCCCGGAAACCGGCCATGGCGCCAAGGCCCTGCAACATATATTGCATACCTTTCCACGCGACGAACTGTTCCAGAGTTCGGTCGCGGACCTGATCCGCACCACGCTCGGTATTTTTGACCTGCAGGAGCGGCAACGGATCAAATTGTTCGTGCGCCGCGATGCGTTCAGACGGTTTTTCAGTTGCATGGTTTTCGTGCCGCGTGACAGATACACCACCCAGATCCGGCTGCGCATAGAAGAAATCCTGATGCGCGCCTTCGATGGAGAATCGCTGAAATCCACGGTTCAGCTATCGGAATCGAATCTCGCCCGCGTACACACGATCGTCAGGATCAAGCCCGGCTCCAAACCCAAAGTTTCGATTATCGGAATCGAGAACGAAATCATCGATGCAGTCAGGTCCTGGGAAGATCATTTGCAGGATATTCTTGTTGAGCGCTTTGGCGAGGCGCGCGGTTTGCAACTCAAGCAAATGTATGGCCAGCAGTTTCCGGTCGCGTACAAGGAAGATGTGACACCGAGGGAAGCGACCTTCGATATCGAGCGCCTGGCCGCACTGACCGCTGAATCCAGCAGCCTGAGGATGAGCCTCTACCGGCCGGAATCCTATGCGAAGAACCAGCTGCGCTTCAAACTATTCCACCGCGAAAATCCGATACCCATTTCGGACGTATTGCCGACGCTGGAAAACATGGGACTCAGGGTCATCTCGGAACAACCCTATCATGTGCGCCTTGAGGACGGTAAAAGCATCTGGATCCAGGATTTCCAGATGGTCTATGAATCCGAAGCCCTGGTGCCGGCCGAGGTCAATGAGATTTTCCAGGGATCATTTGCCAGCAGCTGGCTGGGCAATGCCGAGAACGATGGCTTCAACCGGCTCGTCCTCGCGGCCCGCCTCGAGTGGAGAGAAGTCTCCGTTCTGCGGGCTTATTGCCGCTACCTGCTGCAGACCGGTCTGCCTTTCAGTCAAAAATACATGGAACAGGCGCTTTACCGGCATGTCCTGATCGCGAGGATGCTGGCGGAATTGTTCCGGGCAAAGCTGAAACCGGGCATTGGCAGTCAGCGGCGCCAAAAAGAGATCGACAGGCTATGCGCCGGGATTCGGCACGCGCTGGACCAGGTGCAAAGCCAGGATGAAGACAGGATTCTCACCGCATTTCTGACTGTCATCAAGGCGACTTTGCGCAGTAATTTTTATCAGCCGGATAAGCTTGGCGAGCCAAAACCTTATATTTCTTTCAAACTCGACCCGCGGATAATTCCGGAGCTGCCCCAGCCACGGCCAAAGTTCGAAATTTTTGTATATTCGCCGCGGATGGAAGGCGTCCATATGCGAGGCGGCATGATCGCGCGGGGCGGTCTGCGCTGGTCGGACCGGCAGGAAGATTTTCGTACCGAGATACTCGGCTTGATGAAAGCGCAGACCGTCAAGAACACGCTGATCGTACCCATGGGCGCAAAAGGCGGATTCGTCTGCAAACGCCTGCCGGAAGGGCCGCGCGAAGAAATCCAGCGGGAAGTCGTCGACTGTTACCGGACCTTGATTCGCGGCATGCTGGATGTCACTGACAACCTGGTCGAGGGCAAGCTCGTCCCGCCCAGGCGAGTGGTTCGGCACGACGGTGACGATCCTTACCTGGTGGTTGCAGCGGACAAGGGAACCACTACGTTTTCCGATATCGCCAATTCGGTAGCCCATGACTATGGATTCTGGCTGGGCGATGCGTTCGCATCCGGCGGGTCCGCCGGCTATGACCACAAACGCATGGGGATTACCGCCAAAGGCTGTTGGGAAGCAGTCAAGAGACATTTTCGTGAAATCGGGATCGATATTCAAAATCACGATTTCACGGTAGTCGGAATCGGCGACATGGCCGGTGATGTGTTTGGCAACGGCATGCTGCTGTCGCGCCATATTCGGCTGCAAGGCGCATTCAATCATCTGCATATCTTCCTGGACCCCGATCCAGACCCCGAAAGCAGTTACCAAGAAAGGAAAAGACTTTTCGAAACACCGGGCTCAAGCTGGTCCGATTACAACAAAGAGCTGCTATCCACTGGTGGCGGAATATTCTCGCGCAGTGAGAAAAGCATTCCGTTGAGCAATGAGGTCAAGGCCATGCTCGGCACGGATGCGAACAACATGCGACCCCAGGAGCTGATTCGATGCCTGTTAAAAATGCGTGTCGATCTGTTGTGGAACGGCGGTATTGGCACCTATGTCAAAGCCAAAAGCGAGAGTCACATCGATGTCGGTGACCGCGCCAACGATGCGCTTAGAGTAAACGCCGGTGATCTGCATTGCGCCGTTATCGGTGAGGGCGGAAATCTGGGTCTGACCCAGCTTGGCCGGATCGAGTACGCTTTGGGGAACGGCCGAATCAATACCGACTTCATCGATAACTCAGCAGGCGTCGACACCTCCGACAGGGAGGTGAACATCAAGATCCTGCTCAACCTGGTCAAACAAACCAGACCACTAACGACCAGTCGACGGGACCGGCTGCTGGCAGCGATGACAGATGAAGTGGCGCAACTGGTACTGCGTAACAATTACCTGCAAACCCAGGCCATCAGCATGATGGAAGCACACGCAGCCGAACGGCTCAACGAGCATGCTCACTTGCTGGTCGCGATGGAACGTAGCGGCGAGCTGGACAGAGAACTCGAGTTCCTGCCCTCCGATGAAGAAATAAGCGAACGGCGCAAGGCCAACAAGGGATTTACCCGACCGGAATTATCGGTGCTTCTCAGTTATAGCAAGATTTCACTTTACCAGCAGCTCATTGATTCGGATGTGCCGGAGGATTCCTTCCTGGCCCGGGAGCTGCACCGTTATTTTCCGACGCCCCTGCAAAAACATTACGCAGAAATTATGACCAATCACCGCCTGGAGCGGGAGATTATTGCCACAGTCGTGACCAACAGCGTGATCAACCGCATGGGCCCGGTATTTTTCCAGCGGGCCCAGGAAGATACTGGTGCGGATGCAGCGGCGGTGGCCCGTTCCTACACGATTGCTCGCGAGATTTTCGACACCCGGAAGATCTGGGAAAAGATCGAATCGCTGGACAACGCGGTTCATGCCAATGTCCAGTACTCGATGATGTTCCAGATTTCCAGACTGTTGAGGCATGCGACGCACTGGCTGCTGGCTCATCATCGGGATTCCCTCGATATCGAGGCTTTGGTTTCCCGCTACCAGCCCGGGGCGCGCATCCTGACCCGCAAGCTGAACAAACTTTTGAGCGGCAACGAATTGAAGCGTTACCGGGAATCGACGCGGCTCTACGAAAATATCGGCGTTCCGGAGTCCATTGCAAGATACATGGCCGGAATCAATGCGCTGTATTCCGCGCTGGATATCACCGAGGTCGCCAACCGGCGAAATGTGGACGTCGAATTTGCCGCGCGCATTTATTTTGAGATCGGCCGAGGGCTGGCGCTGGACTGGATCAGGGATCAGATTGAAATCCTTCATGTCGAGGGCCGCTGGCAGGCGGTCGCGCGCGGAACCTTGAGAGACAACCTGTACCAGTTGCAGGCAACGCTGACCGAACAAGTGATACACAACCATCGCGGGAACAACCCGGTCGACAGGGTCAGCACCTGGCTGACCCGTCATCAGGCGCAGATAACCCATGCCAATCAAACTTTGGATGACATGCGCATGGGTGGCAACCTGGACTTTGCAACCTTGTCGGTTGCCATCCAGGAGATCCGCAAGCTGAGTATCCAGTCCTGAGGTGAGCCGAAACCTCGCCGACAAACGCTCCGGTCGGAGTGACGCACGGATCAATGGTTTCTTCATCGCCGGCAAAACGGTAGGCTTTGCCTACTCTCCCGGAAATTGGTGGTGTGATGGATGGTCAGCTCGTGCTTCTGCGTCACGGTCAGAGTGAGTGGAATCTGCAAAACAGGTTTACCGGCTGGACCGATGTCGATCTGACTGAACGGGGTTCGTCCGAGGCAGCCGAGGCCGCAGAATTATTGCTGGCGGAGGATCTGCAGTTTGATGTTGCATTCACATCGGTACTCAAAAGGGCAATCCGAACTCTGTGGGTCGTGCTGGATATCCAGGACCGGATGTGGATACCGGTAATCAGGAGCTGGCGCCTTAACGAGCGTCATTATGGCGGCCTGCAAGGACTGAACAAGTCGGAAACGGCGGCCGAATATGGCGATGAGCAGGTGCTGGTCTGGCGGCGGAGCTATGACACACCGCCCCCGGCGCTGGCTCCCGATGATCCGCGGCATCCCCGGTTTGACCCGTGCTATCGGGATCTCGATGAAACCCAGTTGCCGGCCAGCGAAGCGCTGAAGGACACGCTGGATCGGGTTCGGCCGTTTTGGGAGGGCAGCATATTGCCACAATTGCAAAAAGGCGCCCGAGTCATGATCGTCGCACATGGCAACAGCCTGCGCGCGCTGGTCAAAATGCTCGATGACATCTCGGATCAAGATATCGTCGGCTTTAATATCCCGACCGGTATTCCGTTGTTGTACGACCTGGATGACCAGCAACAGCCTGTCGCCAGGCGTTTCCT
Source organism: Pseudomonadota bacterium (assembly GCA_022572885.1). Classification (NCBI taxonomy): domain Bacteria; kingdom Pseudomonadati; phylum Pseudomonadota; species Pseudomonadota bacterium. The sequence goes on from JACZVC010000035.1 coordinate 15,823, forward strand.
CGGTGATCCGGAAGCCGTAAAAGCGGCGGCTGAGGCAGTTGCCAAACAAGGCCTCTCACAACAATAAGACCACCGAGCACACACCTTATCACTGGCCCGAAGTCTGAATGTGCAGCAACGCCCCGCAATGCCTGCAGTGAACGGCATCCGGATTGTGACGCGTCAAACCGCAATCGACGCGTTCACAGCAATCCTTGTACGGCCGGAATATTAACCCGGTAAACTAAGGAATCAGTCGGTTACGATCGTATAACACGGATGGTAGACCTTGCCCGGCAATTTCATCCGCTGGTCAACGATGAACCCTGATAGCAGCTTGTCGATCGCCTGCATGATTGCCCCATCGCCCCGAATCTTGAACGGCCCGCGCTCGCGAACCATGCGAATTCCTGCATCCTTGACGTTGCCGGCAACGATGCCCGAAAAAACACGCCGCAGGTTGACTGCCAATTGTGCCGCTGGCAGATCGCTGCGTAGTTCGACCGCCGCCATGCTCTGATGATTGACGGCGAAGGGTTGTTTCATTTCCATGGGTATCCGCAACAACCAGTTATAGTAATAAGCATCTCCGGTTTTGCGCCGGTTGCTGGCGACATCGGTAATCGATTTTGTCATCTGCCTGGCAACCCTGATCGAATCATTTTCAATGATCCGGTAATGCTGCCGGATATCCTCACCCAGTGTTTTCACGAGGAATTCATCGATACGCCTGAAATAGGATCCGCTCCCCGCCGGGCCGGTGAAAATCAGCGGCATTTCGATAGCGTCGTTTCTTTCATCGCTGAGTATGCCAAGGAGGAATAGTATTTCTTCCAGGGTTCCGGCACCGCCTGGGAAAACCACTATTCCGTGGCCCATGCGTACAAATGCCTCCAGGCGCTTTTCGATATCCGGCAAGACCACCAGGTGGTTCACAATGGGGTTTGGCGATTCCGCGGCGATAATGCCCGGTTCGGTAACACCGACATAGCGGCCATTGCGGATACGTTGCTTGGCATGGCCAACCGCGGCGCCTTTCATGGGACCTTTCATCGCGCCTGGTCCGCACCCGGTGCAAATGTCCATGCCGCGCAGTCCAAGCTGATAGCCCACTTCTTTGGAATAGTCGTATTCCCGGGCGCCGATCGAGTGCCCTCCCCAGCAGACAACCAGTCGCGGCGGCATCCGCAAATGCAACAAGCCGGCGTTGCGTAAAATATGAAAAACCAGGTTTCTTATTCCGCTGGCGGACTGAGTATCGAGTTGATCGCCGCCATATAGTTTGCTGGATATGAAAACGATATCCCGCAACACGGCAAACAAGTGATCCTTGACGCCATTGAGCATTCGCCCATCGACAAATGCACAGACCGGCGCGTTTCGTATCTCCAGCCTGATCCCGCGCGTTCGCTGGACAATTTCGATCTTGAAGTCAGGGTATCGCTCGAAGACCTCTGCGGCATCATCCGTTTCCTCGCCGCAATTGAGCACCGCCAGCGCGCAGCGGCGAAACAAGTCATCGAGTTCGCCATGGCCCGCGTCGCGCAGACGACTCACTTCGTCCTGCGACAGCAACTCCAGCATGCCTCTCGGGGTTACCGAGGCATCCAGAGTCTCCATGCGATAACCCTGATCTTTTGGGTCACTTTCCTGGGTAGCCTGGTCCGGCTTCTTGTCGCTCATTTGCTTATTCACTTATTGGGCCCGCAACTCAATAATAGTACTCCGCCAAGGCGATATCGACAGGCCCGGCGAACCGTGCTACTGGCCAGTCCGCGAAAATAAAGGGGTCAATCCTCAATCGCGCTAACTTGCATATCGCTCGCAGCGTCGCGCACGGCAGGCCGGCGAGTCTGGAAAACTGATATGCTGGCCCACTCTGCAACATCAAAGGCTGAATCAATGAAACATTTTGCGGGACTCATCCTGGCCACCGGCCTGGTACTCACGGGTTGCGAGCAGGCCACCCAGGAAACCGGCTCCGAAGCGACCGAAGCAGACAGTGAAATAGCTGCCGATGATGTTGCCGTCGCCGACAACCCGCTGCTTGCGAAATGGGATACACCGTTTGGCGTACCGCCGTTCGATCTGATCGAAGACGAACACTATCTGCCGGCGCTGCGTGAGGGGATCAGGCGGACTCTGTCCGAAGTAGACGAGATCGCGGCCAACCCCGATGCGGCAACCTTTGCCAATACCCTGGAGGCGCTCGAAATGGCCGGCGGCGATCTGACCCGGGCGTCCAGGGTCTTTTTTGCGGTAAACTCCGCGAACTCCAATGACTCGATTCGGGAAACTGCCAAGCTGATCGCACCCGAGCTATCGGCCATGCGTGACGCGATCTTTTTGAACGAAGAGCTGTTTGCGCGGGTCAACGCCGTTTATGAGCAGCGCGAGTCCCTGGATCTGAGTGCAGAACAGTTGCGATTACTGTCCGAATCGCACAAGGGGTTTATACGCTCGGGCGCGAACCTGGATGAAAAATCGAAAGAGCGCCTCAAGGAAATAAACTCCGAACTCGCCAGCTCCTCGCAGCAATTCGGTGAGAACCTGCTTGACGAGACCAACGAGTTTGAACTGCTGGTGAGCGATCGTGCCGATCTCGGCAGACTGCCGGGCAACCTGGTCGCCCTGGCCGCCGAGGAAGCAAAGCGCCGCGGTCACGATTGCGAGTGCTGGTCATTTACTTTGCAAAGACCCAGCATCAACCCGTTTCTCGAGTATTCGCCAAACCGCGAGCTGCGCAAGAAAATCTACCTGGGTTATGCAATGCGTGGCGACAACGACAACAATGCCGACAACAAGGAAATCCTTGCCCGCATGGTTGCGCTGCGTGCCGAGCGCGCGCAATTGATGGGTTATGCAAGCCACGCCCACTTCGTTCTCAGCGACAACATGGCGGCAACGCCGGAGCGCGTTTACGCTCTTCTGGACCAGGTCTGGAAACCGGCGATTGCGCTGGCCAGGAAGGAACGTGCGGCCCTGCAGGAGATGATGGATGCCGATGGTATCGACGACCGGGTTCGCGGCTGGGACTGGCGTCATTACACGGAAAAGGTCCGCAAAGCTCGTTATGAGCTGGATCAGCAGGCGTTGCGTCCTTATTTCGAAGTCACCGCCGTTCGTGACGGCGCGTTCGCCGTGGCCACCAGATTGTTCGGCCTGACCTTCGAAGCGCGCGACGATCTTCCGACCTGGCATCCGGACCAGGAAGTGTTCGAAGTATTCGACGCCGATGGCAGCCACCTGGCCATTCTTTACATGGACTGGTTTGCCCGCGAGAGCAAACGCGGTGGCGCCTGGATGAACGCATTGCGCTCGCAGCAGAAATTTGGCGGCGATGTCAGCCCGATCATTACCAACAATTTCAATTTCCCGGCGCCGAGTGCCGATTCACCTTCGCTGATAAGTTATGGAGATGCCAGTACGACTTTCCATGAATTCGGCCATGCACTGAACGGCATGCTCTCCGATGTGACCTACGAGTCCCTCTCCGGCACCAACACACCACGGGATTTCGTGGAGTTTCCGTCGCAAGTCATGGAAAACTGGATGGGAGAGCCCGAGGTTTTACGCATGTTCGCCAGGCACTATGACACCGGCGAGCCCATGCCGCAGGAATTCATCGACAAGATCGTCGCCTCGGCAAAATTCAACCAGGGTTTTGCCACGGTCGAGTATATGGCGGCTTCCTACCTCGATCTGAACTACCACACGCTCAGCCACCCGGCTGAGATCGGTGACCCGAGGGAATTTGAAATCGCAGCCATGGAAGCGATCGGGCTGATCGAGGAGATCATCCCGCGTTACCGCAGCGGTTATTTTGCCCATATCTTTTCGGGGGGTTATTCCTCCGGTTACTACGGCTACATGTGGTCCGAGGTTCTGGATGCCGATGCATTCCAGGCCTTCAAGGAGACCAGCCTCTTTGACCAGGAAACGGCGGCGAAATTTCGCAAACACATACTCGCCAAAGGCGGTTCCGAACCGGGCATGGATTTGTATGTCGCGTTCCGCGGGCGCGAACCGTCTATCGAGCCTCTGCTCGAAAGGCGAGGAATGACCGACAGCGAATAAGCTGTGCCGTTTTACAACCCGGAAAAAAGAAAGGCGCTGTCTGTTGACGGCGCCTTTTTTCCAACCAGTGCACTGATCAATAATCGTACATCAGTGCATGCTCATAGTTTGCCAGCCGATCCTGAAAAACCGCTTGATCCCTTTCCAGGTGCAGGATCTCATGCTCGAGTTCGCCTCGACGATGCGCCATATCCTTGGCGTCTATCAGCAGTATCGCCCGTTCCTCGTTGGTGGTCTCGCTATCAATCACCGCCGCCGCAATACGCACCATGTCCTCTTCCAGTTCGTGCAATTCCTCCTTTCGGAGGGCGAGCATGCGGGTGGTATTATTTACCTGTGCGCGCAACGAGTACAAATGCTTGCCTTCCTGGTATGCAGCGACAAATGCCGGTTCGAGATCGGCGGGGCAAATTCCCGAGTAGCTATGACCACGCCGACCGACGGCAAAACCGGTTTGCGGCCGGCAGAATTCTCTCAACCCTTTTTCCCTGCCTTCCTGGTAGGCAACTAGGTCGGGTGTAACATCGTAATCGGCACATGCTTTTCTGTATTTTCCGATACGGTCAGCGTTCCGGCCCTGGGCTCCGTCCTCGAAACCAATGGCATACCAGTCGCCGGTCAAGCATTCCTCCTGGCTCATGGTCGCGCATCCTTGCACGGCAAACAGGGCCACCAGTGCCAAGGCAATCCGAATTTTCATGTCATCCTCCCGGCCGGCCGCAAATAAGCATCGGTAAATATCTCATTTGGGCAGCAGTTTAATGGTATTTTGACATAATATCCGTGACCAGGATCACGTTAGGAGTTCGATCCGCTGCCGGTATCAGTGCCCCAGCAATTTCTCCAGCCGATCGAGATCGTTGATCACCCGCCAGTTGCCTCCGCCCGCTTCCACCACTGTTTTCCACCCTTCGAGGCGGTCGAGATACTGCCTGGGATCCACATTATCGGCTCGCAACTTCGTTACGTTCAGCGCAACCACCTCGAATCCGTCCAGCTCCAGCGGGATATCCCGGATATAACCTTCCATCAGGTCTTCTTTCATGTCCGAGAATATAAATATCACTTTCCGGCCGGTTTCTTTTTCGTTGAGGTACTCGATCGCCTGCAGAATTCCGCCGGTGATATCGGTGTATGGCGACGACTTGACGCTGCGTGTAAACGCTGCGATCTGCTCCGAGAAACGGCGCTTCTGCCGGTTCGCGGTACTCGGACGATCGTCGAAAGTCACTTTCGCGATAATGTCCTTCTCACTAAAACTACCCGTATCGATCCGCGCCACGGCGAAACTGTCAGACGGCCCCAGCCTGGTCAAGGTGTAGTTAATAATGTGCTCCGCCTTGTCCAGTTCCTGGCTATAGGTGCCGGAAGTGTCGAGCAGCAGATACGCACCCGTGTTTCTGGCAACCGGTTCCCCGCATGCCGTGAGCAGGAAAATGAGGATTATCGGCAGAGTCCGAATTTTCATGGTGACACCTCTTTAAGCTGACTGGCCGAATCGTTGCGTTTCCTGACCACCATGTGCTCGATCCACAATGGCACGATGATCAGCAGGTCGTAGAGTTTCTGCAAAAAACTCGCGCCATACCGGAAGGCATTGCCCAGGACCCGCATCAACAATGCAACGATGCCCAGCAAGCCTATCCCGATCACGCCAATAACCGTACGCATCGAATGCACGAAGGTTTCCAGCGGGATGGCAACGAATACCAGGGCAAATGGCAGCACGAAGCCCATACCCATCTGCGCTGCCGTCGTTATCCATTGGAAATTACCGGCCACCATCAGCGTGGTGTCTCCACGCAGCATCGCGCTGGTTGCCAGTTCGTCCTGCAGCAATATCTCGCGCATGTAGGCGAGGCCCGCTTCCACACTGGCCAATAAAAACAGTATCGTAAAGGTTACCCATATCATCCTGACTCTCATCTTGTCCGGTAATGCGCCGATCACCGGGAACAAGCGCGTTATGCGCATGGCCTCCATCAAGAACAGGCCCATGGTGATTTCGACCAGGATGATTACCAGGGCCGCGATATCGGCAGCCCGAAAACTACCGATAAAATTCGTACCACCGACCATCTCGGCCATCGGGCGGGCAATCAGCGAGAAATTGACGGTCGCGCCGCCAAGGGCGACTACCAGGACCAGCGCGGAAACGAAAAACTGCACCAGCGACGAGGACGAAAGCGTTTGCACGGCCCTGTCGGTACCTTTGACGATGTCTTCATATTCCTTCATATGCCGGTCGATAGCGCGCGACCTTTTTAACAGGCTATCGATGTTTTTGGTGACCGCCGACAGCGTCTGCTGAATCTTGATCCATTGAGGCATCATGCCGCTCAATATTTTGTGCCGTGCCGCACTGGCTTTTCGATATTCCTCTATCGCCTGATTGTGGGCCTTGAGCAGTGACTTGTGGATATCGGCAAGGATGTTGCCGATCATGTAGTCGCTGGGGGCATCAATCTTGGCGACTACTTCAACGGCCTTGGTCCAGCCCGGCGGAGAGGGAGGAACATCGATCGCGTTCTGGTGGTCTTCATCGATCCGGGCAATGGCCTCGTTCAGCCTGCGCCGCAAAGCCGGGTACTTGGACAGGTCTTTATCTACAGAATCGCCGACCCGCTCAAACTCGCGTTCGATAATCCTTTCCTTGACTTCCCGTCCCGCGGCCAGAAGCACTTCCTTGTTGCGCTCCGTGAGCCGTGCTCCCGCCCGGCCAATCGAGCGTGAGCCAATGCGCATGGCATTGTGCAAGATCCCGCCGGCGCTGTGGAGCGCCGCATGAACCGTCGACCTCGCCAGGTAAAGGACTGCAATGATGATCACCGCCCAGATAATGCCCGACAGCACCGGACTGGGGGTAATGGAAAGGAACTGCTCAATGCTCATGATGTGTCTCCCATGGACAATCGCCGTCCGCGCATAAGCTGGCACGGCATGCCTTTAAAGGCATCACCTCGAACGTCGGTATCGCAAACCGCCGGCGACACAGCGGGGAGAGTTCAGCGAGGCCGCCGGTGCGGCCGCCTCATGGAGACAGATAAATCTGCTTCGGTAACCCCGCTATCATAGGAACATCCCTTAGATCGGTGGCTTTGCGACCCCTTCTTTCGAAAAGGTGTGCCCTTCACAATCGACTCGAGACTGTCAGGGAAGTATTGAGATGTCAATTTCCCCGAATTTATGTAAAACAGCGCCGCGCACAATGGCTCGCGGCGTTGCCGTCCCGGCATTCGCATGCTTATCGCGACGGGGCCTGACTAACCGCGGGCAGCCACCCATCGATTCCTGCCGTGCGTTCTTCAGGTTGTCTGCCATTGCCGACAGCCCTGTTTATGCGCATTCTGGAGAAGAAAATATTGCGCGCGAACGCAAATTGCTGTCGCCAATACTCAACTCAGAAGGAAATAGACGACGCTGGCGATCACCACCACGCCGATCAGGTTGAGTACAATGCCTTCACGCGCCATTTGCCTGATGGTCAACTGGCCGGATCCAAAAACAACGGCATTCGGACCGGTCGCCACCGGCAGCATAAATGCAAAACTGGCGCTCATCGCCGCCGGCACCATGAGCAGCGCGTGATCGATACCTGTATTGATTGCCGCGGCCGCAAGAATCGGCATCAGCAGCGTGGTTGTGGCGGTGTTGCTGGTCACTTCCGTCAGGAAAGTTACCGACAGACAAATAATCACGATCATCGGTAGCAGCGGAAGCTGCCCCAGTCCCGCCAGTGCGGCGCCCAAGGTCACGCTGAGCCCCGAACTGACGAACGCCTTGGCAATGCAGATGCCGCTGCCAAACAGGATCAGGATACCCCAGGGAATCTTTACCGCGGCATCCCAGACCAGCAGGCGGCTCCCGCGGCCGTTGGGTATCAGGAACATCGCGATTACGGCCAGCAATGCAACGCTGGCGTCATTTGCGGTCGGCAACCCGGCCAGTGCGCTCCAGCCGCCAAAAGGTTCTTTGCGGGTCATCCACAGGAGCGCGGTAATCGCAAAAACGATCAGCGTGCGGATCTCTTCCGAACGCCACCTTCCCACATCGGGCAATGCAAGCTCAACTTGTTTTTTGAGCCCGCGCGTCAGCCAGATACCGGTGATCGGGACCATGATCATGACGACCGGAAGCGCCCATTTCATCCATCCGAGGAAAGTAATCTCGATCCCGGTGTTTTCCGCGTAGACTTTCATGAAAATCAGGTTGGGTGGCGTACCAATCGGCGTCCCCAACCCACCGATATTGGCGGCATACGCTACCCCCAGTAAAAGACTCACTTTCATGCGGTTGTCGGTCACTTTTTCCGTGATCGCCAGTACGATCGGCAGCAACATCAGCGTGGTCGCGGTATTCGATATCCACATGCTGAGTACCGCGGCGGCGGCCATGAAGCCAAACACCAATCGTCGGGGACTGGTCCCGCCAAATGCGTGCACCATGCCGAGCGCGATTCTGCGGTGGGCGCCGCTTCTCACCAATGCCGTTGACAGCATGAATCCACCCAGCAGCAGGAGTATCAGCGGGCTGCCATAGGCTTCACCGACCTGAGTGGGCGTCAACACGCCAACCAGGGGCAAAACAGCGAGCGGTATCAGCGAAGTCGCCGGTATCGGAATGGGTTCGAAGATCCACCACATGGCGCATATCAGCGTGATGCCGGCGGTCCAGGCAACGTCCGGCGTCGATCCACCGTAAAACAGCCCAACCCCGAGCACGGCCGCCAGTAGAGGGCCGGCAACCAGTATTGCCACTCTCATCGAAATATCCCAACGCTACTTTTCCAGCACATACAGTTGCCACAAATCCTTGCGATCCATATGCAGAAAAGGCCTCATCGCCATGCGCCCGGTTTTACCGATACTCTTTTCCAGGAACCTCATTTCCTCGAATTTCGCCCGCGTCCTCTCTCCGACAGGCTCGTCAAAGCCGTTCTCGCGCATCATCAGCACACCTTTCGCGCGCAGAGCGAGCTCGGTGTACAGACGCAAATAGCAAAGCATATCGACGACGACGGGCCCCTTGAACTTATTGGTCAGCTCGCCCAGGTACCTGCCGATCGAGGATTCCGCAAACTCACTCGAGTTGATCTGCTCGAGCAAACTGGCATCCGCATCGAAATCCAATTGCAACCAGTCATGCATGGACCGTGAACTTTGCAGGTAGATCACATAGAGCACGGGCGGCAGCACCAGCAATATCAGCATTGTCGATTGTATCGGAGAAATCAGGAAATGGTTGTATAAGGAATGCAAAGCGATCGCGATCGCGAGTCCCGGTAGATACATCAAGGGATTGATTCCGATACTTCTTTCGGTCAGCGCCTGGGTAAGGATGCCAAAAATCGCGGTGGCGCCACCGTGCATGATCGCCGTGCCAAACCCGCGGACTATCCAGACACCGATGTTGGCGCTATCCAGGGTCTGCAAATAATAGAGATTCTCGACCAGTGCAAAACCGGCACCGACGGCAAAACCAAAAATTGCCGCGTCTACCAGGAACCCAATACGACTGGTCCTTATCAAGACAACGATCACCGACGCTTTTAGCAACTCCTCGAGCACCGGCGCGACATAGCGCGTGTAGCCGGTCCACTTCATTTGCGTCAAATCCAGGATCCCGGCGCCGACGAAGTACGTCAGGGCCGAGAGCAGACCGCCGATACCGATCACCCAGATGATTGTGCGCATGGACACCAGCTTGTAGCTATCCATGTACAGCAGGATCACCAGGAAAATAATCGCCGGGAGCAGCCCGATTGGTGCAACGACAAACAGGTTCTGGGTCATACGCTCTCTTCTGCCAGTATGCGGTAGCTTGTATTCATGGCTACCTTACTAGCAGGCGCGTTAAAGTACGTCAAATGCTGGTAATTTAAGCGATGCCATCCACTCATCGCCCAGTTTGTTACCGTTCTCGCAACCCTCGACGCAAGTTGCCCAAAGCGCCATATCCAGGCAATGAGCAAGGGTGAACTGGAAATCCAGCTGCGCCCCAGGGTATACGCGGTTCTTTCGAAAACAGAGTGGACCCGCGAGTATCACAATATTTTGAGAGAAACCATAAACTCATCCGGTGAGCCGATGACACCGTCGCCCGTCCCGACGGCATATCCTATTGACAGAGTCATGTTCAACCGTGAAAGCACTGTAAATTGAAAATCTATCTGTGCGCCATAAGAATTTACCTTGCGGCGTATTGCACTGTCATCTGTGTTGGTGACCAGGGTAGCTGCGAACAAGGCGGGGCGCGCCCATGACAGATAGAATCCCGGACTGCCAACCCGTCGAAATCGGATCGGAGGAAGGTTCCACTCGACCAGCGAACGATAGAAATTTCTGCCGGCAATTTCATTGAGTTCGAAGCCTGGCATTGCATACGACTGCCTATAGCGCTTGATGTCACCTCTATCGACGTAGTTGTTGCCGAAGCCGCCGAAGAAAAAGTTGGCGAACTCATCGAGCGGCTCGCCATCCGCATAACCTGCCGAGTTTCTGAACCAAATCGACGAATGTTTCCACCATAGTGGAATTCCAAAATCGAAGTTGCCAAAAAACTTCGGAATTGTATCCCCGTTGACGTAATCTGCGGTGGCGATCATTCGCCATTTGAATCCTTTCTCGTCATCGACATTACCCAGGGAGGACTTGATGTGTGAATAGTTGAGATCAACCTCGAACGTCGTCAGCTTGTCGAACGCGACGCCGATATTCTGGTATCGCGGTAACCGATCCATGTTGGTGTAGTGGTTGACTTCCGTATGGAAATTAAGTCGTCGCGGCTCATCGTAGACCAGGGTCTTATCATAGCCAACGTAAAACCGGTTGCCCTTTAGGCTCTCCTTGGTGGGGCCAAAGAGATCGTAGAAATCTGCGAAGTTGTATCTGGCCCCGGCATGCCAGGTGCCGGCCAGGGGTGTCGCGTTAGCAACCACATGGCTGTAGTCCACACTCAAATGAAAGCGCTCATCGGCAGGAAGATCGCGATCCGGGCTGTAGGTTGCAGACAATTCCAGTGTATCGAACATGATCGCGTCGGAAAATTTAAAATTCAGCCCGACGGCGACCGAATCCTTGTAGCCCTCGATGATCGGATACCAGGATTCAAAACTCAGGTTCTTGATCGGCACATAGCGGCCTTCACCGATTTTCAGTTCGTCAAGATTGATATCGGTTGGAGAATCGGCCTCCCAGTCAGCAAGAAAGGGGTGCTTGTTAATAGTCTCGGTACCGAGAAAACTAATCGCACCTACGTCCTCCAACGGGGCGGGGTGGATCGTCGCAGGGACGAATCCATCACCGGTGTAATGAAAAATGATAAGTGAGCCATCTTCGCGGGGGATCGGCCGAAAAAACCCACTCTCTGCATTACTGACAATTTCCAGTTCCTCGGTAGCCAGTTCATAGCGCCAGATGTTGGAAACGCCGGTGTAATATGAGCTGCCGAACAGATACTGGCCGTCCGGAGAGAACACGAACCCCTCGGGAATCGACTGGCCGAGATCGAACGATTTGAGCGGGACCATTTCCTCGTTCAACAGCGACTCGATTTCAAAGATGCACAAAATTTGCTGGCCTGATACATCGCCGAAAGAACTGGACAGCAATTTACCGTCCGGCGATATGTCCATGTCATACAGAGAGGTACCGTAGTCAAATGTCTTGATCACGTTCCACTCTTTGTAGGGGTAGGGAATGCGTACGAGCGATGCAAGGCCATGCAAATGCCGTACGCCCCAAATGGATCTGTCGCGGCGATTGAATACCAGTTCGCCGATACGGGCGTCCCGGAGCAGCATGTCTGTCTTCCCCGTTTGGAGATCAATTGCCATCAGGTCGCGAAAGGCGTAATTGTCGGCGGTGTAGAAGAGCGTTTTGCTGTCCGGGTCGTGGGCGAGCGATGTCACCCGGTACAGCATTGGACCTTTGATATCCTGCAGGCGCCTGATGCTGCCATCATGCATTGACATCGCTCCAACATGGGCAACGACCCCCTGGTAACGAAACGCCGCATAAAGCGTGCCGCTTTGCTCATCCACGTAACCGCGAGAAACCGAGCCAAGTGCCCGGCCGGACAGATTCTGATACGGGGTGGTTGGGTACCGGCGTACCGATTCAAGATTCCTGGTTTGAAATTCCCGCTCGAATTCAATCCAGCCCTGCCAGGCTGTATTTAGCGTCAAACCAAAAACACGCTCAAACTCTTTCTCGTACGAGCGCCTGCTGTCTTCCTGCCGCGATACCCACGTGACCAACTTGTCCGGATCGTAGGTCAGCGCCAGGTAAGTCATAAAGCGCGTTCCGTAGAGGTAGGCATTGACGCCGACCTGAAAATCAACCTTAGTGCCTTCCGCAACCAGGCCCAGCGGATCGTAAAAGTGGGCGTTGTCCCTGACCATCGAGCGGAAGACCATTTCGTCATAGGCACCCTGCGCGCGGCCCAGCCCTCCCGCCAGCCAGGTTTCTATGAAAACGGCAATGCCTTCATGATACCAGCGGGGCGAGTAAAGCCGCGGGTTGGTCAAGTAAGAATAAAAAATTGTTTCTGGATGGGCCGACTCGGCCCGGACTTTACCGCGAAAAAAACGGCGCGCTCGCCTGTCGTTGCTGTTCGCTTGGTCTGTAGTAACCAGATGTACAAGCTCATGATTCATCCAGCTGCGCATACGTTCGGCAGGCGCTGTCGTTTCATAGGTGGGCGGTCGGGGCGCTATATCGACGAGAACCTGGTTTCTGGGGACCGGAAACGCGCCTGCATTGCCATGATCGGCAAAGTCCGTCAATAAGACGTTAACTTTGTCGTGGGGCTCATAGTTGAAAATCGAGCGTTGGCTGCGCATCGAATTTTCGAAGCTCAGCGCGGCATACGGGACGAGATAGGATTCGCCCGGGCTGAAATAGAGCAGCTTCATATCGCGGGTTTCGAAAAAATCGAGGCCTTGTGCATTAGCCGACTGATATGTCCCCAATACGAGCGCGATAGACAGGAGCCAGCTCTTCGGAGTTTGCATGGGAATCCTTTTTTTTATTCTGAAATAATGAGAAAGGATACAACGGAAATGTTCCGTTGTATCCTTTGATTGCAGTACCGATCGCAGCTTTTGCCCGAAATCAGGACTGCGAACCCCTATCCCTCATTGTCGCTGATTTTTCAGAGCGTTGCTGAACAGTTCGGCGTTGAGCGCCTGACGGAAGGCTTGATTGCTCAGTGCGTCACGGAAGCCTTCGCTGCTCAGCGCATTGCGGAAGCCTTCGCTGCTCAGCGCGTCGCGGAAGCCTTCGCTGCTCAGCGCGTTGCGGAAGCCTTCGCTGCTCAGCGCGTTGCGGAAACCTTCGCTGCTCAGCGCGTTGCGGAAGCCTTCGCTGCTCAGTGCATTGCGGAAGCCTTCGCTGCTCAGTGCGTCACGGAAGCCTTCGCTGCTCAGCGCATTGCGGAAGCCTTCGCTGCTCAGTGCATTGCGGAAGCCTTCGCTGCTCAGCGCATTGCGGAAGCCTTCGCTGCTCAGTGCGTTGCGGAAGCCTTCGCTGCTCAGTGCATTGCGGAAGCCTTCGCTGCTCAGCGCGTTGCGGAAGCCTTCGCTGCTCAGCGCATTGCGGAAGCCTTCGCTGCTCAGTGCATTGCGGAAGCCTTCGCTGCTCAGCGCATTGCGGAAGCCTTCGCTGCTCAGCGCGTTGCGGAAGCCTTCGCTGCTCAGCGCGTTGCGGAAGCCTTCGCTGCTCAGCGCGTTGCGGAAGCCTTCGCTGCTCAGTGCATTGCGGAAGCCTTCGCTGCTCAGCGCATTGCGGAAGCCTTCGCTGCTCAGCGCATTGCGGAAGCCTTCGCTGCTCAGCGCATTGCGGAAGCCTTCGCTGCTCAGTGCATTGCGGAAGCCTTCGCTGCTCAGTGCATTGCGGAAGCCTTCGCTGCTCAGCGCATTGCGGAAGCCTTCGCTGCTCAGTGCATTGCGGAAGCCTTCGCTGCTCAGCGCGTTGCGGAAGCCTTCGCTACTCAGCGCGTCGCGGAGACCTTCACTGTTCAGCGCGTCGCGGAAACCTTCGCTGCTCAGTGCGTCGCGGAGGCCTTCACTGCTCAGCGCGTCGCGGAAGCTTTCGCTGCTCAGCGCGTTGCGGAAACCTTCGCTGCTCAGCGCGTTGCGGAAGCCTTCGCTGCTCAGTGCGTTGCGGAAACCTTCGCTGTTCAGCGCGTCGCGGAGACCTTCGCTGTTCAGTGCGTTGCGGAAGCCTTCGCTGCTCAGCGCGTTGCG
>JACZVC010000036.1 GCA_022572885.1 Pseudomonadota bacterium
GCCGTCGAGGGTCGACAGCTCCACCTGCGCCCGCAAGGCGTCCTGTTGCGGCCGTCCCGCCGCGACCTGCCCCTGCGCCACGGCGAGCAGCCGCTTGAGGACCAACTGGTTCTCCTCGGTGAGCTCGATCGTGTGGTCGATCACGTAGAGCTGGTAGTACGCCCTCTTCACGTCCGCGATCACACGCAGCCGCTTCTCATGCCACTGCTGGAGGGCGATTCGCGTCTCCTGTAACGCGATCCGCCCGCGGCGGTCGAGCTTCTCCGGGACGGGAAACTTCTGCTGAATGCCCAGAATGAAGAAGTTGTCACCCTCGGCCGTTCGGGTCGGCTCGGGAAGCGTCTTGGTCAGGAGGACGGGGTCGGGCAGGGCCGTGACTTGGGCGATTCGCTCCGCCCGGCTGCGGGCCAACTCCGCCGCGGCCTGGATCTCCGGATTGTCGTCCTTGATGGCCGACGACACGACCACGACCTGCGCGTCGGCAACGACACGATCCTGGGCGGCGCCGGCGACGACACCATCATCGGCGACAGCGGCCTGCTGCTGGTGCCGTTCACCGACAGCATTCCTACCGGGACCGGCAGCGGCATCGAGGCGGCGCTCGAGTTCCTCGATTTCATCAGCGACATCGTGCACGTGATCACCGACTTCAGCTTCGTCATCCGCGAGGCGAACGCCCAGGCGCACGACGTGCTGATCGCCGACGCCCTGGCCGGCAATCCCGACGCGGTCAAGCCCGCGATCGACGAGATCGTCGATCCCGACAACCACGACCTGTTCATCGGCAACGACACCATCGAGGGCGGCGCGGGCAACGACCTCATCATCGGCGACGACGGCGTCATCGTCACCGCCGTGCTGGCCGATCCGACCGTGGTTCGCAACCCCGACGACGAGAAGGCCATGCGGGACCGGCGCGACGAGCTCAACGCCGCCGTGGGGGCTGTCTTGGCCGGCCTCCATAGCTTTCAGCCTGTCCGGCGCAGCTAAATCCTTGAGATTGCCGAGGCTGATCTTCTTGGCGGCTGTCGCAAGATCAAGGCTGGCACTCTCGCGCGCCCAACGTAGTATTTCAGGATTGACCTCAACTCTGCTCATTTTCCGGCCAGACAGACTATCCAATCGCCCAGCAGTTTATCGGAAAGCGGCCATAGTTGGTGCAGTTTCGCTCTTGCAGCCCTTTGAGTTTTCAAAACAAGCCTCAACGCTCAAGTACAATTCGGAAGTCACTGCCGCCGATGAAAGGCGGTATCACAGCGCCGTGCGTTTTGTGCTGGGCATACGCATCCAGTGCACCGTCCAAGAAACTGGAAAGAATCTGATTCAAAGGTCGGTCACCGGACCGCAAATTGCTGTAACAAAAGACACGCTGTTCGCGCGCCCGTTGCACGACATTTCTTACAGTGCACAACGCTGCACAGTGCACTGACGCAAACGCCCCGCATATATCCGCGAGTTGGACTTTAATTGACTGATTTGCCTAAAGAAGCCACTGCCTGAGTACGGCAGCTGGAAAACTCCCGCAGATGTCTCACAACCTGATTCTAAGCGGTTGTTTCTCAGATCGAAATCACTGTCTGAGTATGGCGCGTGCCGTCAGGATTCTGAGCGGGCCGTGACCTACTTGCGCCATACCGTTCGAGAGTTTCTTCATCACCTCCCTAAAGCAAGCGCCTAGCTCAGATCTAACGATCCCTGGTCGGGCTCCTTCCAGCGGGTAAGGGTGCCGTACTTTTGCCGACGACGCTGCCATTGTCTGCATTGACCGCGCAGCTTCCGGTCCCTAAATTGGGGAATTGCACTTTTCTCGTGCACGCAAAGCGGCAATATCTGAGCATCGATCCAGTCCCAGAAGTCTGGTACGGCGAGCGGATTGACGTCAAACCACTCACCGCGTACCCAGTACTTGGAAAGGAGACTGTGAGCCTGGGATTCGACGTCTTCCGCCTCATCTCGACACAGGAATGGGCCCAGGACGAATACAAAGCGCAGCGGGCGTGGGTTTGCCGTTTGCATCGAGCTTTTTCGCCTATCAAGGTCGTTCGCGTGCCCTATCTTGAAGTACACCGATTCGTTCTCACGAATTGCTTGCTCGCGAACGCAATAGATGTAATTTTCCATCACGCTTCTCCATCATGCAGGCTCGCGCCCAATGGAGATCACTATATTTGGTGGCTGGAAGTGCGTGGTGTGGAAATCGTCCCGCGAAAATCAGGTTTTGGCGGGACGAATTCCCTTGAGAAACCTGTGCGCGCTGGCCGGAAACGAGTTCAAGAAATCGTCACGACCATCCTCCGTAAGCCAAACGACAGGACCGCCCAACCCGTCCGAGTACTTGTCTAGAATTTTTCGAACCAAGTCTGGGTATTTGGCTCTCGACTCGTAGCTATTGACCAGCGTTTTTGATGAAAGGTCTAAGTCGAATTTCTCAATGACAGCCTCAGCGGCTTTTCTACTTGATAGACCAAAATCCTCGATCAGAGTCCGCATATCAAAGTACACAAACGACCGTTCAATTTGTCGGTCGAAATCCTTAAGCGGTGACGCCGAACCGCTGCCTTTTGCTTGCAACCCGAGTCTCGAAGCAACCAGATCCGGATCTTGATCCTCCAGGATCTTGCCGAAGGCTTCTGCTAGTGGATCGAGGATCCAGCGTCCTGGAGCAACACCATTCTCGACCAGAGTTACAAAAGCGGCTAGCAAGATGGGCGCGCTACCAGAAACACTGTACTGGAATCGAAAAACGTCATAGTCCAGCCAATCTTCGGTCTCCAGCACGTCTGCTGTTATGCCCGGGAGCGGCTCGTCAGCCATGCATTCGATGATCCGCTCCAAGTGACCAACTGCCGATTCTATTTTTCGCAGCTTCCGATCGTCAGTCTCATGGTTTATGCGCTCAGACAATTCTTTGAGCGCTCTCTGCGCCCGTACCCGAAGTAAAGGACGTTCGTGTTCGTTGTAGTTCCGAAGAGTCTCGCCGGACTCGTTGTCTTCGACATCCGGCTCGAGCGTCTCTCCCCCATCTTTGGGTTGGCAGTCGTTTGGCTTGTTGGAATTGGACATCGATTAACCAGTAGCGATATATGCTGAGAGTGTAATCTGCCACACAATATCGCCTGTGTGGTCGCCAATTGACCTGACTGTTAAGAATCTCCTTGGGGACGGAATCTTAACTTTCGACACTTAGTTGGCGACGCCAGGCCTATGGACCCCCTCACCCCGCAAAACTCCGGAGAAAAATGCGCAACTCGTTCAATGAACTACACCGGCACGTGCCTGAGTAGAGCACGTATCTATTACCCAAATCGCTTATATTCTATTTGACACGGTCCGTGCCTTAGTTGGGCAAAGGCCATGACTACATATGGACTGGATCCAATGTCCGCTTTACGCTCAATAGCGGCCATTGGACTGATACGATGCTAAAGGGCCGCTAACGACCCAAAGCGGACGTTCCTGTCGCTCGAATCGGCTCAGATTATGTTAACCCTCCGGCGAACTGACCGACCCTGTCCTACACTTAATAGTTAACAACGAAAAAGCCAAACCGGCGCGGCGCATCATTTTTACCAGGGGGTTCAAAATGACTTTGATCAGAACGTGGAAAAGTCCACAAATTTTCATCTTGATTGTAGGTCTCGGCTTGTCAAGCATTGCGGGCGCGACGTCTGAACCGCTTGGCGTCATCGTGCAAACGGCAAAACCGTATGATGCGGTGGTCGCCGGCATTGAGGGCCTTGGGGGGACGGTCACAATCCAATACGTGAACGCCGACGCGATCGCCGCACAGATTCCAGCCGACAGGTTCGCTGATCTCATGCGATTGAACGGAGTTGACGCGGTAGAAAAGGACATGATCGTCGAACTTTCAACGCCGAATGGAAAGGGTCGTGGTCGACGCGAAAAAAAGGACACCACCGTCGAACCTTCAACGCCGTCAGCGCCAAATGAACAGACCCGCCGCCAGGCGCTACGTGCAGACAACGTGCAGCTCCTGGACGGGGACGCGGCAGCCGCAATGCTCGGAGGCGATCTGCCAGACAACTATTACAGTTATCTGAGCCAGGTCACCGGAGCTCAGGACACGTGGGCAGCAACCGGCGCCGGCGCAGACAGCCTGGTGGCAGTCATCGATACCGGGACCGATGCTTCGCATATTTGCTTGGCGGGGCGGGTACTGGCAGGACCTGATTTCTCCACGGATCAAGGTACGAGCTTCGAGGGATCGACCTTGTCAAGCAACCACTTTCACGGCACGTTTGTGGGCGGGACTATCGCCACGGGTAATGGCTGCGCGATTCTTGATGCGCTCGTCGGCGGTTTGTTCACGACGCATTTGCCCCCGAACGCCTTTTTCGATGGGGGGGGATTTGCGGTGATCCCGCTGCTCGGCATTGCTCCCGAGGCGCATATTTACGCAGTTAAGGTATTTCCGCACACGGGTGCCGGGGCTTCATCGTCCAGAATCAATGCGGCCATTGACCACGTAATCACGCAGAAGCTATCAGGTGCCCTGGATATCGACGTGGTCAACATGAGCCTAGGCGGGGCCTCGCTCTTCGACGGCCGAACCGTTCAGGAGATGCTGGTGGATGCCGGCACCGACGCGGGCATAACCTTTGTGATCTCATCGGGCAACGAAGGGCCCACGCCCAACTCAGTGGCTCGACCGAGCACAGCCTACAGCGCGGTGACAGTAGCAGCCGCAACCGATCCAGTGCACACGCGCATCTTTTGGGACTTGATTTTTGGTCCCGGGCAGGGATTGGCCATGTACCCAACCGATGAGCGCCGCGTTGCTGATTTTAGTAGTCGTGGACCCAGTGCTGATGGGCGTAACGCCGTAGATATCATCGCTACTGGCGTGTTCAACTTCTCGCTGTTCCCCGGTAACGGACTCGGCTGGGCATCCGGAACGTCTTTCTCCGCCCCGCAGATCGCCGGCGCCGCCGCGCTGCTGAACGCCTGGGCCGAAAACAACGATCCATCCATCGGTCCGCAGGCTATCAAGAATGCGCTCATGGACGGAGCCGTCTCGGTTAACGGCGATTGGTCCGAGGATGCCCAGGGTCAGGGCTTTTTGAATGTGCCCAATTCTCTGGCGTTCCTGCAGAGCGGTCATGTGAACGACGGTTCACGGCATGACTCGAACGGCGCGTTGATTCCCAACATTCTGCTGGGTGTAGCTAACGAACATACGGAGACCATCACGCTCGGACGCGGCCGGACGCAGGACTTCGTGTTCAAGATCGATGAGAACACCGAGCAGGTCGAGGTCATCGTCGATGTCCCCGGAGCGATTCCAGCCGGTCCAGGCGCAATCCCAAATTCCTGGGAGCTCTACATCAAGAGCGCCAAGCACGGAGGCACTGGCTATTTGCTCGACACTGCCAACATCTTTGACGATGCATCGGTGGTAATTGGTGATGGCACGGTTGACCAGTTCGGCGCGATTGGCGGCGGCGTGGTCAGTCCAGCGCCCATGGAGCCAGGGCTGATGAAGGTGACCCTGGAACCCGATTGGACAAATAACACCGGTACGCTGACCGCCACGATCACAATCCGTCGTACGCAAGGACTCAACACCAGTAATGCCGGTGGCACGACGGGCACCATCGGCGATGGGGATTTTGGATGCTTTGCGTTTAATGTTCCTGGAGGGACCTCCGAAGCTGTTATCGATCTCTCATGGAAACATAATTGGAGCAAGGTACCGACGAACGATCTGGATATGTTGTTTGCATCACCATCCTCGCTTCCGTCCCTTGATTTCACCTTTCTGGATGGGGCAACCCTCAACGCACCAGAACGTCAGGTTATCGGCGCTCCGGAAGCTGGCCTTTGGTTTGTTTGTGTAAATGGATTCGCTGTATTCAACGGACGTGATCCTTTTGATTTGTCGGTGACGTTAAACGATTAGCAACCGACGTTCATGTAAGGAAGACAATTCAGGGGCCTCGAAAAAAGGCCCCTGATTATTTTGGGCGGCCTCTCTATAGCGATTGTCGCAGTGATTTCAGATAGTACGACCGAGGTTGCGCCCATTACCAAAAACTTGTGGTGATACACGCAAAGGGTGAACGACTGGAGGAAGGGGAAATGCTTAAAAACCCACGGTTTTATTTTAAAGGCCAGTAAACGAGTAACTAAGGACATCAACAGACTTTCTGACGAAAATACCCGATAGTTCGCTATCGGCAGAAGTTGTGGATGTCCTTGCGACCAGTTCCGCTTCTGGCCGAAAGCAGACGTTACGCAACCGTTAACCTAGACTTGATCTAATGTCCGCTTATGGCCGAAAGCGGACTGTCTAATTTGAGTTTTGCAGCGATTTTAGTGTCCGCTTTACCCCCGGAAGCGGACATTCAGCTAATATTGCCATGAAGGGCCGCTAACGACCCAAAGCGGACATTCCCGGTCGCCCGAAAATCTCCCGATTATGTTAACTATCAGGCGATCTGACCAATTCTCAACTATAGTTAAACAATAACAACGACAAAGCCAAACCCGCCTAAAGACGGGGACGGAAAGTCACGGGTCCTCGCTTCCTCCGAGAAGCCATGGATGACTCCTCGAAGGACTCAAGACCGCCGAGCCGCCGAAGCGTTTCAACCACGAAACGGAGGGGAGCCTCATGAATATTTATCGATTCGTAGCATCCATTCTTTTGGGTACAGTCTTGTGGTTTGGGGGATACCAACCCGCGTCCGCTCAGGGGACGTGTGTAGCGACGGTCGACGGGTCCGATCCCATCCTCAGTTTTGACTCCATCCAAACCGCGTTAGACGAGGGTCACATTTTTATTTCGTTCACTGGAATTTGCCCGAGCTTCAATATCTTTGGGATTAACAACGTCTCAATCACCGGAGATGGCACAGGAGCTGGTGCAACCTCTGTGATCGACGGGGCTGTCCTCATTTTCGGCGCGACCAACGTCGTGCTGCGGAATTTCATGATCAAACCGGTAAATTCCCCTGCTTCGGACGTCATTCTATTGGTGTTTCGGGGGAGCTACGTGGGTGTGATCAACAACATTGTCCTTGAGGGTTCGCTCTTTCTTCTCCGGAACGCCGGAGCTGAACTACGGAATACTACGATCACAGCGCCAGTCGGTCTGGGAGCCGTGCGAGTGTTTCGTA
This sequence comes from Pseudomonadota bacterium, assembly GCA_022572885.1. Taxonomy (NCBI): domain Bacteria; kingdom Pseudomonadati; phylum Pseudomonadota; species Pseudomonadota bacterium. The sequence continues at coordinate 7,140 of JACZVC010000036.1, forward strand.
GCTCATTCCTCCGGCTCGGAGCAGGCAACTCCATTCAAGCCACAGATTCGCTGGCAGCCGTAGTTATAGCCAGTGATTCGAATTTTATCATGCGTGACGATAGTACTACTCAGATCAACGGGGCGCCCTTCGCGCTCCGCGTCGAACGCGGCTCTTTGGCAGAGATTCGGCGAGGCGTCATCACGGGTGATGTGGTCGGCGATCTACACAGTGTGGTCAGCTTCGGAGACCCATTCCAAGGGGGCGATGTCAGCGTGTCCGGTAACCTCACGATCGGCCGGGATTCCGCCTTGGTCTTTGAAGTTCCTGCAGGCTTTGGAACCGTCACCTTCGATGGTACGGTGACCTGCCTTGATGACGAGTCGAGTGTCTCGGGCTCTCCTAGCGGTACTGGTGTTTTCTCGTGTACCGGCTTTGATCAAGTAAAGTCGGAGAAGGACAAGAAAAAGTAACTCTGAGCCCGAACCATCTCATCTACGCCGGTGACCGGAGCCCCGCCCGTGTGGCGGGGTTTTTCTATCTAATGTCCGCTTTTGGCCGAAAGCGGACTGTCAAAAATCGGCTTTTGCTCAAATCGAACGTCCGCTTTACCCTCGGAAGCGGACATTCAGCTAATATTGCCACGAAGGGCCGCTAACGACCCAAAGCGGGCATCGTGCGTGCGGGCAATTAGACTGTAAGAATCGGAAATTTAGGGGGAGGCCACCATGCTCCACTCGCGCCCCATCTGGTTCGCACTCGTCCTTGTGACATTGGTGCTGCCGAATACTTCCGCCGCCCAAGACGACGACTTGCGCATCATCGAGTTCGAGACCAGCGAGGTCACGGCGCCTGATGTCGCGGTCTCTCCTGATGGTGAGTGGTTGATTTTCACCATGCTCGGCCACCTGTTCCGGTTGCCGGTTGAAGGCGGCGAGGCCGAACAACTCACCTTCGGGCCCTACTACGACACTGACCCAGTGTTCTCGCCCGACGGCAACCGCGTGGCGTTCGTCTCCGACCGGGATGGCAGCGAAGGCAATGTATTCCTGCTGGACGTGGCGACGGGACAAATCAGCCAGTTGACACACGAACCCTGGGCCGGCCGGCCGTCTTGGTCCCCTGACGGCCAGGCGATTGTCTACCTGAGCTTCGTCCGCGAGGCATTCAGGGCCGAAACCTGGCATTCGATGCCGGCTGCGGTACGCCGAGTGCATCTGGCGACGCGGGAGTTAGAAACCCTTAGCCCGCCGCAGCGCCTCTTTCGTTCAGTCGTCCACCTACCGGATGGCCGCGTAGCCTGGACGTTAATCGAACGCGAGAAGAGTTCTCCGCGTTTGACGACTCGAATTGAACTGATGAGTGCCGAGGGCACGGTTCGTACGCTCCGAGTGCTAGGGTGTTACTCGGATCGAGTTGTCGCGAGTCCGAAAGGAAATGGACTGTACTGCCACTGTGCGCAAAGTTATTTCGTCCCGGGGTCGCAGGGGCTTCTGTTCATTCCGCTCCCTGACGGTGACGAGCAGCCGGTGGCGGACGTGTCAAGTCGATCGGGCCTCGCTCCGCGGAGCCCTGGCTTCGCTGTTGATCGGAACAACCGAACGCTTTATGTGGGCGAAGCCGGGCGGCTGTGGAAGGTTTCACTCTCCGACGGCACCAGGGAGCCGATCCCCTTCGACGCACGGGTAACACTGCAGGTACAAGAGCCGACCACTCCGTCGAAGTTGGCGCTCGATCCGCGAACCTCGCAACGACCGCGCAGCATCTTGAGCCCGCGGCTGTCGCCGGACGGCCGCAGGCTGGTTTTCGTCGCAGCGGGCTACATCTGGCAACAGCCCCTGGATGGAGGATTAGCAAGAAGGCTTTTCGAGGGCAGTGCCCTAGAGTGGGAGCCCGTTTTTTCGCCGGACGGTGGGCAACTTGCCTTCGTCCGCGACCAATACGGAAAGCAGGAAGTCCGGGTGTTTGACTTTGCGAGCAGGCAAACGCGCACGTTGGCGGCCGGGCTCAGCTATTTGGGTCTAAGTTGGAGTCCAGACGGCCAGCAAGTGCTCTTTGTCCAGAGATCGATCTCGGGCTATCAGGTGGTGGCGGCACGCGCCAGTGATGGAAGCGAGGAGACGCTCGCTTCGGCTGGCAGGTGGTCACCGCGGCCGCACATATCCGGTGACGCTCGCTGGCTCTACTCCTCGGCCAATGGAACGCTCTACCGCAGACCGCTCGCGGAAAAAGCAGAGCCTCAGCCGGTCACCAATTTGGAGCGGCATTTGAGCGATGGGCTGGTCTCGCCCACCGGCAAGTGGCTGGCGTTCCGGCGCAACACCGAGATTTGGGTGGCGACCCTCGGGCATGATTTGGTGCGCGAGGAAGAAGTTCGCCAACTCAGCCCCGAAGGAGGCGATACGTTTGCCTTCACCCCGGACGGGACGGCCCTTGTATATGCTGTGGGCCACCGAGTGTGGCGCCATCCGCTTACGGATGGTGGACGAAAGGAGATCGCCATCCGGCTCGAACTGCCGCGAGCGACGGCACCTCCTGTGTTGCTGCGGCGGCTGCGGGTGCTCGACTTCGACACCGGCCGCTTCGGTCCCGAGGCCGCTCTGTTGATCGATCAAGGGCGCATCCGCTGGATTGGCACCGAGGCGAATTACGAGCTTCCACGGGAAGTGTCGATAGTCGATGCCAGGGGCCGCTTCGCTATCCCGGGGCTGTTCGACATGCACGCACACGTTTCTCATCGCTATGTGACTTATGCGGAGGCGTTTCTCGCATATGGCATCACGTCGGTGCGCGTGCCCGGGGCCTGGCATACTTGGGTGAGCGCCTTGAGCGATCGCGGTGAGGAGCCCCGTGACGCGGTGCCGCGCTTGGTTTCGGGCGCCTTTTTCGAGGGGCTGCCCCCGGTGTTGGGCGACGTGGACGTACTCATCGAGGACGGAGATAACGCCAAAACCTACGTGCATCGGGCTAAGGCGTGGGGCGCGGACTTCATAAAGGTGTACCCCTCGCTTTCTTGGCCCCTGCAGCGGACGATCGCCGAAGAAGCCCAACGGGTAGGGTTGCCTGTTGCGGGCCACGGCACCAGCGCGGAAGAAGTGGTACGAAGTGTGATTCTGGGGTTCGCTGTACTGGAACACTACTCGGAGGCATCTGACGACATCCTCCAGATGCTCGCTGCGGCGGGGACCAGGTGGAATCCTACGCTAGGTGTAAAAGGAGGAGTGATCCAGTTGGTAAAGGATGAGCCGGAGCGGCTCAAGGACCCAAAGTTTCGCGCATTTGTTTCCGAGGCGTGTTTTTCTGCTCAATCGGCAACGTTTTCGGACAACGGGGCCTTGCAGTTGCGCCGCGATACATGGGACGGGGAACTCGCGGGGGTTCGCGCGGCGCATAACCGCGGCGTGAAGCTCCACGCGGGGAGCGATTGGGGATGTTTCTACGGGGCCCCGCTTCACTGGGAGCTAGAGTTTCTTGTCGAGGCCGGCATCCCGCCGCTTGATGTGCTGCGAATGGCCACCCAGGAGGCGGCTGAAGCGGTGGGCGCGGAGGACGAGCTTGGTACGCTCGAGCCCGGCAAACTGGCCGACCTCGTTTTGCTGGATAAGAATCCCCTCGAAGACATCAAGAACACCCAAAGCATCTGGCGGGTGATCAAAGGTGGGTGGATGTTTGACCCCGAGGCGATGCGGCCGGACCGGAATTAAAGGGAACGTTCAGGCGATCACTGGCCGTCACGTTTAGGCTGAGCTTGTTATGTCCGCTCCTGGCCGAAAGCGGACTCTTGCTAGTCTATGGATGGCTCCATTTCAGTATACTTAGGCCTCCATTTACCCTTCACTGGAGCGAACGCTATGAGAAAACTAAGGAGAAAAACCCTGTGGCTGCGGCTGTGGTGGAATGACAAGAGGCGGCTATTTCCAACCAGGACACGATAGCAAGCTGTATGCGGCTATCATTAAAGAAGTTGGAGGCCTTCTTCAGTTACGTGGCCTAGTCGAGAAGGTTATTGGCCGCGCAATTAAGGTAAATTAGTGAACAATTTTCCAAAAACTTGTCATTACTGCAAAGGCTATGTGGCCTTTAGCGACAACGAGTGGAAAAAGCATAGGAAAGAACAGCACAATATTGGCGGCGGGTTCAAATTCGACTTGAAAACCGGAACCAAGCTAAATGTTTGCAAGATTTGCAATTGTTGCGGCATAGAACACAATCCTGTAACCGAATTCGATGATCCGAAACGCGGGACCGTTTATCTTTGCAACTTTTGCATTAGTATTCGCAATTCCAAAAAAGTGGGTGAAAGGCCTTTCCAGGCTGGTGGTTATGGAACCAATAGGCGTTATTAATCTGTTGCTAACATCGAGTTGAAATCGATTCATCTGACTGGAAAGACACCTAACAAGTCACCCCGCCGGCCGCCAGTCTAAATCACGTTGTAATGTCCGCTTCTGGCCGAAAGCGGATATGCCCAATTTGTATTTGTAAGCAATCTTGCGGCTAAATCTGCCCCCTCGATTGCCACTCGACGCATTAAGAAGGGGTAGGCAATACCTTTGCCTACCCCTGTTTTGCCCTTGGTCGAGCGGCTCCCCTGTTAGGTCAATTCTATCACTTCCTCCCTCACAAAGTAGCGCAGCCAACCGGCTGGCGGTTCCGGCTCCCCTGACTTCGTCAGTACTGGGGGGCGCTTGGCCGTGGCCGCAACAAAGTCGTCAACGTCCTTGCCGTTATAGCGCTTGATAGCGGTGAACCACTTGGCGCGGGCGCTGCCTTTCTTGTACTCGGGTGTTTCCAGAATTTTGATTTTCATGTCATACCTCCTGTTAGAGGTGATCGATCGATACCTTGATTCTGGATAGAAAACAAGTAATAGGATTTCGGAATGGCGGCTTCACGCTTGAAAGCGGCCGGTCAGGTGATACGATAGGGACAGACTGCTACTGACCCAAAGCGGACATCGACAATAAGCACGGAAGCAACAATGAAAAATCCACTGCTGCTCGCCCCAGCAATACTACTTGCAACACTACTATCCGGATTCGATGTACAGGCATCGGATGAAGCCACCGCTGTGGAAGAAACGGTAGAAGTGAATTAACTAAGCAAAACCGAGACACCGGATACTCAGCCTTCGCGTCCAGAGGTTGCAAAGGTCGGCGGCGATTCGCAAGCAATTGAGGTCGGCGACGACATCGAAATCTCGGGTGCCTTGAGTATAGATGATGAAGGTATACCGACAGCAGACGACGATATTAAGCAGCAAATGCAAGAAGCGATTTCCTTTCTGGACGGGTTGTGGAGGATTTGGAACGCGATAAGCACGCCCGTAATAATCTTGTTTGGATATGTTCTACCGGCGTTCTTCATTCTTCGGGATAGCCGCGTCAAGCTGTCTGAACGTGCGCTTTGGTTGCTCGCGACGTTCGCCGTGTCATGGCTGGCTTTCTTGGTATTCCTGTGGATTGCTCCTCTATTTGGCAGCCCTTCCGAATATGAGGACGAAGAAAGCTCGACATTCAAAACGTCGAGGAACGTCCTGACGGCAGGTACCAGCGTAGCTGCAGCAATTGCCTTCGGTATTGGTGCTCCGTTGACAGTTCTTACACTGCAAATAGCCGATGCCAATCAAGGATTTGCATTTTTCGCCGGTCTTCCGCTAATTGCGGGAATGGCATTGATGATCCCCGGGGTCGTGCTGGCGGTCGCGCTGGCCATTAAAGGATTACGTAAGTCAGTCGAACAAATCGCGGGTCCGAAAAGACAAGGCGTTGCACCAGCAGTCATCACCCTGGCAGTTGGCGTATTGGTATTTGTGATTCCTATGAGCTTTCGTAGTTACCGTAACGGCCCACTCCTTAGGCTCTTTATAGAAATTGCCGCTATCATTGGCTCTCTAATGGCAGTTATTGCCCTCGGCTATTTGCTTATTCAGCTGATTTCAGCGGCACTCAAACGGCGACGTCAGCAACGCTAGACTGCACGCTGGTTCCCCTCCCGCACTTTGAGAGTCGCTTATTCAGATCGAACAATCTCGTGACTTCGGGCACTTCCAAAGACCGCTTTTGGCCGTTTGCCGCCTGTCAGATTAGCGATTAACGAGCCAACTGAACGGCCGCTTTTGGGGAAAGCTGTCTATCGACCCCAATATATCAAGCCGCCGCGGCAAGCTCGATGCTGTCATTAGCCAACTGCTTTTCTGCATCTTGGCGTGCTCTAACGCGGCGCATATCTAACCCACGCCAGCGATATGAACCGCCCCGTGTATTCCGGAAACTATTAGGAGGACTCTGTCTCTGGATATCGACGCTAAATAAAGAGGCGCACGAATGCTGGCCAGATACCCGTCGAAATGAGAGTAGTGCTAATTATTGGTGCCAAAATCAATACCGATAGCACGCCCCAAAGTGTTGCCAGCTTAATGCGTCTTTCTGCATAAAGATCATGTGCCACTACTGTCAGCATCAGGATGAGGCCACCGACTACCGCGAAAGCGACCTGAGGTGGCATTTCAGAACCTGCCAAGAAGGATTCTGAGAAATTATAAATTGGCGGAATGCGTCCGATCCGGTCTATCGCCGGCAATATGATTTGCAAAGAGGCGAAAATCATGAGCCGCTTATGGGTCGCAGGCCGTCGCCGCATCAGGACTCCGGAGGTAATTAATATCGCAAATCCAATCACAGTGTTCAGATTGGCGAAAGCGCGTCCTGGCTCATCATCGATAAATGGTGCATCACGCATCCCGAGTGTCACCAAGTTGACCGTGACGACCGCAATCGCAACGAAAAGTCCGGCGACGCCCATGCGCCGATGAATTGCCGTCCGTCCCGTCGCGATCAAGCAGGTCTGTGCGAATGCTAAGCAGAACCAGGTCGTCAAAATTACTCCGTGCGCATAGAGATGAGCAGGCAGAGCGGGCTCTCCGAAGAGCCGATGCAGAAAAAAAGTCCGCGTGAAGCCTACGAGTACTATAAGCAACATCAGCGCCGACAGAGTAATGAAGAACCGGTCCCGATTCGGTCGGACAACGGGCGTAGCGAGTGGAATCATCACACAGGTACACAAACAGGCTAAATGTGTGTGCGACGATACATTAGGTTATTTGCTGAATCCAGGATTCACGGTGAACTGCAACGATCAGGCAATGCGCTCGCTGAAGTGAATACGGCGGCGCCAAAGTTGCCGGCACGGAATTGATTGGCTATATAGTTAGCGAAAGCCGGAACTTCACCGTGGGATGCGGTGGTGCGATAGGCGATAGACGTCCGATAAATCTGCAGCGCATGCTGTTGATATGGCTCAGTGTAGTCGGCATTTTGATCCTGAGATTGCACCGCTCCAACGGTCATCAGGAGTAATCCAAGGGCGGTCATTAGGGTAGGAGCTCGGCCCAAGTTGATGTTCATCATTCGTGTCCCGAAGCATTTCTCAAGGTAACATTCTAGCCATATCACAAAGCAGACATTGCCACCGCTCGAAATAATCATTCGTCATGTTAACCCCCCGGCAAAACTCTCAATCTTCTACTACGCTTAAGAGAGAACAACGACAACGGCAAATCCGCCGAAAGGCGGGGGGAGGTGACAACCGTGCCGAAGTTCATCGATGCTCATCCCATGACGCCGTTCACGGCGGACGAGCTGAAGAAGTTGCAGAACGCGCCGCCGGACGAGTTCGGCGTCACGCACCACGACATCCTGTTCAGCGAGAAGGAAAACATGATCTATTGCGTGCTGGACGCCCCGAACGCCGAAGCGATCGACAAGCATCATGCAAAGGCCGGCATCAAGTGTGACTATATCCACGAAGTGACGTCGACCCGCGGGTAACGGCAGTGGGGATGAGGATGGTGATGGCCTAAGCGACCTCGCCGAGGCTTGCGATGTCGGCACCGATCCGTGTGTCGCCGATACGGATGCCGCCAGATTGTTCAGGTCTATTGCGACATCGGGGTAGAACCTTTGTGCTGGTGCTGTGGTTTAACTGCGCGATATGCGTCAATTACCCCAGCATCCAATTTGGCTCCAATGCGAACATCAGGTGGGGAGGTTTAGGCTGCGTCTATGAGTCTGCTGGCGCCTAGAAACAGACACTCCAGATTGAGCATATAGGCCAGCCAGGTTAACTTTTCGGCAAAATCATCGATCTTGTACTAAACTCCATTCGAAACGAATGACAAGGCGAAACCCTCCGAAATGAGGCGACGGACGGGCACGGGTGCTCGATTCCTCCGAGAAGCCGTGGATGGCTCCCCGAAGGACCCCAAGATCGCCGTGTTGCAACTTATACAGATGGAGAAAAAACATGCGATATTTGATGTGTTTGATTGGCATCGTGTGCTTGGTTGCTTGTAATGGTGGTTCAAACGGCAACTCGGCGAGCGATTCCGTAGCGACGCAGCAATCAACTGCACAGCAAGAGCAGGAGCAAGAATCACTATACGACCGGCTGGGTGGGCTGGCGCCAATTTCGGTTGTAGTCAGCGATTTTATCGACGCCCTAGTGCCGGATGAGATGCTCAATGCGAATCCTGCGATCGATGCTGCGAGGAAGAGCGTGCCGGCACCCTATCTGAAGTACCACGTGACTGCCCTTGTCTGTCAGGCCACTGGCGGGCCCTGTAAGTACCACGGCCGTGAGATGAAGGAGGCTCATGGGCATCTGAACATCACCGAGCAGGAATGGGATCGCATGGTTACCATCTTCGAAGAGGTACTGGCCAAACATCTCGTCCCGGCGACGGAGACTCAGGAACTTCTCGACATCGTGGGTTCGACGAAGGCAGATATAGTCGTTTCCGGTTAGCAACGAGGACACAGCAACGAGGACATCCACAGTCTTCACGAATTAGCAACGAGTAGCTAGCAACGAGTTAGAGCAACGAGGACATCCACGGTCTTCACGAAGGACAATAGGCCGCCAACACTGTCATCGACAGGCTTTTGGATCGCGTGATGGAGCCCGTGAATGGTCAGCTGTCGATATTGGTTATCGGTAACAGGCAGCAGCGCTCCTCCGGCAACCGGATAAGCGTGATCGCAGGTAGGTTCTTATAGTCTGTGGATGTCCTTATTCGGTGTTCTATTTGACAGCTTGCGATTTTCCTCCCCTATGCAAAAACTCGGGGCGAGCGAACATAAAAAGATGCCACGAAACGCCTTCGCTGCGTTCAATGCCCGCGACACTTCCCGGGACAAACTCCACCAGTTGCCGATCGGGCGCGCCTGTGAGTGCCTGTGAGACGGTACGCGCCACAAACGGCATGTGGCCGACCACGAGCGCGTCCTTCTTGGGGTCTCTCAACCGATGAAGAAAAGCCTCGGGCGAGTCGTTGGGCGCCAGACCCTGGCCCTCATAAATCTGGCTGCGGGATTTAAGCAATGGCCGGAGTATTTCCGCCGTCTCTTTTGCCCGGGTCTTGCTGCTGTGAAGAATTTGTGCGATCTGGACGTTTTGGCTCGAGAGCCACTCTGCCAGTCGCTGAATATCGACTCGACCCCGATCGCTCAAAGGGCGGTCAGGATCGACGTCTTTCGGCACAGAATCGCCGTGCTGAACGATATAAAGTCGCATCGGTATCCCTCGGCTCAGGTCACCATGTAGACGGTATCGTGTTCCCTGGCGTGCTCGATCACCACGAGCCCGATCTGGTCGCCCGGCCTGGCGACTGCCACCGCCTCGTGGTCGATCTCCATCGATTCGACTTTCTGCTCGAAGTCTGAGGTGTGGCCCTTGACGTGAATGGTGTCGCCTTTATGCAGTTCGCTGCCCGTGATCGTCACACCTGCCACATGCAAGTGGCTGTAGTAGTGGGTCACCTTGCCGATTCTTGTCTCAGTCATATCATTCTCTTCAACGTACGCCGCAAGCTTTGCCACATTCTAAGTATAGACCCTGGGTCTTGCGTAATTACTCAATCGGCATGCTCCGCGCCCGTAATCAAGCGCGCGCCGCGACCATAAGTGATGTACTCCCAAAGCCAGCGGATGGAAACCACCAGGGGACTGGGCACACCGACCAGAAAATAAATGTGGGCGATGCCCCATATCCACCAGGCGAGCCGGCCGGTCATCTGGTAGCGTGAAAACTCGATGACCGCCGATCTGCGTCCGATCGTGGCGAGATGGCCGGCATGACGGTAACGAAATGTCTGCGCGGACGGTTTGCCGGCGATTCTTCTGGCAATAAGGTCCGCCACGAATCGGCCCTGCTGCTTGGCGGCCGGTGCGATGCCGGGAACCGGTTCTCCCCGATCGTTCTTCACCAATACGGCATCGTCGATGACAAAGATATCGGGATCGCTTTTTATCGACAGGTCGGCGCGGACGATCACCCTGCCGACCTGGTCGGATTCCGCGTCCAGCCATCGACCGACCGGTGACGCAGCCACGCCGGCCGCCCAGATAATGGTTGCTGCGGCGATCCTGTCGCCACCGATCGTCACGCCTTCGCCATCGCAATGCGTCACCGGTGTACCCAGACGAACTTCGACGCCGAGCCTTGCCAATGACTGGTGGGCGTAGTCGGACAAGGATACGCGCAGATAGGGGAGCAGGCGTGGACCGGCTTCGACCAGGATGATCGTAGCGCTGCGCGGATCGATGCGCCGGAAGTCAGCGGCCAGCGTATGATGCGCGAGTTCGGCGATGGTGCCGGCGAGCTCGACACCGGTTGGCCCGCCGCCGACGATGACGAAGCGCAGCAAGCGCTCTCTTGCCGCGTCGTCGTCGGTCATCTCCGCCTGTTCGAAAGCAGTGAGGATGCGCCGGCGAATATGGGTCGCATCGTCGATGCTTTTCAGGCCGGGCGCTAAGGTTTCCCAGTCCTCGTGGCCGAAATAGGAGTGGGTGGAACCGGTCGCGACGATAAGATAGTCGAAGGCCACGGATTCATGCTCCAGGATGACCTCATGCCGGGCGACATCGATGTCCATCACCTCAGCCAGCAGCACCGATGTATTTTTCTGGCGGCTCAAGATGGAGCGAATGGGCCAGGCAATGTCTGACGGCGGCAGGCCGGCTGTGGCAACCTGATACAACAAAGGCTGAAACAAGTGATAGTTATGCCGGTCGACGACCGTGACGTCAGCCGCAACACCCGCCAGCCTCTTGGCAGCAAATAGCCCGCCAAACCCGGCGCCCAGGATCACAATGCGTGGCATCAGTGCAGTATATCGAAAATAGCCGGGATCAGTGCGTGCATCGGGCTTGGTTGCAAACCCGGTCGGGCCTGAAGGCCCTCTGGCAGCCGCGAAAAAAAAGACAAGGTTCCTTTGCGTCTTGTGGCAAGGATAAACGGTACGGCGCTACAAGGCATTCTTCAATCGCAAGTGTTTATGGAAAGGTCGAAAATCCTTATCTGCGTGCAGAAGCGCAAGTTTGTTCTGAATACAAAAGGTAGCAATTATTGTATCGACTGTTTTTCTGACAGTAATGCCTTTTTTCCTTAACAGCCTGAAATTATCAGCGCTTTTAATTGCAATATTGGTATCCAGCACATTAAAAATAGTTAATGAGCCAAGAAGTTTTTTGGCAGTCTTATAGTCTTTGTCACTTCTGAAACCTTGGAGAACCTCGGCCAGGATCAGGTCACCCGTAGAAATTGGCTCGGTTCCTAGCAAGGAGTCGAGTCTGTCGACTTCGGGGGAAGTTTTGCCATTAAAATAATCAATCCAAACGCTGGAATCCACGAATATCATCTATGGGTTCTCATTCCCTTGAGGTCGCCTTGCCATTTCAGTTTGCCTTTAAATTGCTTAATGCTTTCTTGTTTTTTAAGCTTAATCAAGGCTTTAAGGCCAAGTTCAACTACTTCACGCTTGGTTTTCGTTTGCGAGAGTTTAAGGGCTTTTTCCATGAGCTCATCGTCTATTACAATATTTGTTCGCATGCCAGTTACCAATGTGTATAACTTTGGATAATATACACATTTAAGCATATTGGGCTTATGCTTTCAAGGACGACCCCGCATTATCATGCCTTCCTGCGATAATCTCTGGGAGGGAGGCCTTCGGATGGTGGTTGAATATGCGACTATGAGTGTCGGCAGCTCCATGCCCACACGAAAGGCGATCAAAGAAACCGGATGCGAATCGCGATTCTTCTGTTGAACTCCGGCCGCGGCAGCGGCGAAGTGGCGCGCCGGCAGGCCCGTTATCTCGCCGCGAACGAATGCCGTGTTTTCTTCATGCATCCGCGTATCGGAGAAGGTGCGCCGGGTGCGCTCAACCAGGACATCGAACTTCACACGGCGATCACTCCCGTCCACGAACACCTGCCATCGGCAGGCCGCGATCAGGAACAGGTCGCCTTGATGCCGTATGCGCGCGCCATGTCATACCTGGCGGACTATGAGCGCGCCCTGGCGTCGATCATCGACGAGGTGGATATCGTCCTCGGACACCATGCCAGCATCAGCGCAATCGCCACGGCGAATATAGCTACTCGTGCCGGCAAACCATACGCGCTCTTTCTCCATGGCACCGGGATCGAACCGCGGCACCAAGGGATGTACGACGATCGACTGTGGTCGATGATCCAACAGGCAATCGAGGGCGCAGACGGAATCCTGGTGACGACCGAATACGTCCGCGACCGACTGGTCCGTGAGCTCATCGATCTTCCCGTGGATCGTTTCCTGGTGCTCCCGTGCGGTGTCGACCTCGACGAGTTCCATCCTGACCAGGGCGCGGTGATTGCGGGCAAGTATGCACTCCCTGAAAAGTACGTGATTTGTCCGGGCGCATTGACCGCATCGAAGGGGCCGCAGAACGTCGTTGCAGCGACCGTCGAATACGCCGACATCGCGCCGACGGTTTTTATCGGCGACGGCGATATGCGCCAGCAGATCGAGATTGACTTGAACGGCCGGGGGAAAGTCCTGGGGTTCGTATCCGCCGAGGACAAGGCCGCGCTGATCAATGCTGCGTCGATCCTGACCGCGGCGCCGGAGAAAAAAGAGCATTTCGGCATCATCTACGCCGAAGGTCTGGCAGCGGGAACGCCAGCGGTGGCTTATGAAGGAGGCGGAGTCGCCGCGATCGTCACGCGGCAGACGGGCATTCTCACCAAGCGGGATCCCAGGGCATTGGGCCGCGCGATCCGCGACTTGCTGAGCGACCCGGAGCGGCTTGCAGCGATGGCACGAAAAGGCCGGAGGAGGGCGGAGGAGAACTTCTCATGGCTCAAGCTGGGGCGCAGGCTGAAGGAGTGGCTGGTTCAAATAAGTTCTTCGTGAAACGGAATGACCAGAAATATTTCCGCGGAAACATCTCCTAGAAATAACATTAGGAAGTTTCTATAAGTTACCTATTCAGAAGCTATTTTCGACGGAAAAAACGACACAAAAAACGAGGACATCCACAGTCTTCAAAACATAAAAAAAACGAGGACATCCACAGTCTCGCAAACAACGAGCGGAAACAACAAGGACATCCACAGTCTTCAAAACAACGCCAGGCCGCATTTGTTTCTTCTGAGGTGAGCCCCCCATTCTTTGGACAGCGCGACATCCACCACCCGCCACGCCTCGTTGTCGAACTGCATCAGTTCGCCCGTCACGTTGATGGCGAAAATATTCGGCAATGTTCCGTCAACAGACAAGCAATCCGGTTCGGGCAGCAAGGCCGCCGTCAGTTGCAGCGTGTCTGAGTGGTTATACGCGGGTTCAAAGGTGCCAGCGGCGTTTACGAGCGCATAATTGACGCGGTGTATATCGCCACTGGCCAGCACGATGATGATTTCGTTGCCAGTGCCACAGGCACCGACCAGGCGGCTCTCGAACCGGCGGCAGAAGGGCTGGCGTGCAGCGCCGCTCACCCGGGGACAAATGCGGTACGCGCCATCCCGGCTGCCGGCGTAAAGAATCAATTGTTGATCCGGCGAAACCCAGAACCGGGCGATTTTCCTGTTCCCGAGCTCCGTGGCTTCCGGCAACCATTGACTCTGGTTTCGCCGCGGGGCGACTTCGACGCCGGAAGCGGCCTGGGTTTCATCGGAAGCGCCCCGGTTGGCGTTGAACGACGAATGCGTAGTCACGTCAACCGCCGATCTGTTGGTTTGAGCCTGGAACTGGTTGATTGGCACCAGGCCGATGCAAAGCGCCGCTATGACGTACAAATATTTAGGCGCCAGGTGATTTTTGGAACCCGAAATCATTTGGGTCACTCCATCCTAAGCCGGAAAGGCCGGAGGCGCCTTGGTATCCATTGCGGATCATCGAAGCGCTGTCCGGCCATTTCCAATCGGGTCATCTAGCTCAGTTGATCTCCACCGTGAACTCGAACGGCATGTAGAACACGCCAGCCAGGTTCCGGCCGGCCTGCTGACCGCCGGGCAGGGTTGCGCAGGCCGTATTGGGGAAGCCAATACCGGTAATGGTCCACAGGGTTGCGTTCTCGCGATAAACCTCGACGTTGTCGCTCAGGTTCTTGCACGGCGATTTGCCCTTTATATTTGAGTTGAAGTATATGAAACCCGGGGCTTGCTCTTCTTCAAGGCTTTGCTCTGCGTCATCTTGATAATAGATGCGCATGGGCGGATAAATCCTGGCCCCGATGGCCATCCCGAACAGGCCGTCAGCCTGAACATCGTTGGCGTCCACCTTGATGGCGGATAGTCTGATGACGCCAGTAGTAAACAGGGGGGTGCAGCTTGTTAGCGTTGCGCAGTCGGTGAAATCAAGGTAAAGACCGCGTGGAGATTGGTCCAGCCGCAGCCACACATTGCCAAAGTTGGCCTTGGTGGCCAGAAATGCTTCGACGCCCTCGTCGCCGTCCATATACGGCGTGTAGTTGTCACTGCCGACCCGGTCGTTCGGGGCGTTCTCGAATGTGATCGTTACCGGGGTGAGACCTCCGGTATCTTCTTCTCCCGAACCTCCGCCACCCTTGTTCTTGCCATTGCCCTTGCCAGCATGGGCGGTGCTTGCCACGCTCAAAACCAAAAGAGTTATAAAAACGGTGCAGATTGTCTGATTCAATTTCATCTCTTTGTCTCCATTCGTTCACGGTGATGGCAACACGATGATTTTTGCGAAGATATTCAGCAAGATGCATAATCGGACATCGTGCAAATGTCTCACTTTGTCGCACTTTGCCAGCCCTGTTGCAGCGGCAAAATGGGCGGAAAAGGAATAACCACTCAATAGAGCAAACCGTGAGCGACGAATCCACACAGACTCAACAGGGAGCAACCGGCCGGCCGGATGACGACCGCCTTGTGTCGTGGAAGCGAATCGCCACTTATCTGAACCGGAATGTGCGTACGCTGCGCCGCTGGGAAAGGAATGAGGGTCTGCCCGTGCATCGCCTGATGCACGAGAAGCTGCCCACGGTCTATGCCTACAAGTCGGAGCTGGACGCCTGGTGGGAGGGCCGCGAGAAGCAGGCTGCCACCCTAGGTCAACTCGCACAGCGTGTATTCCGGACAAGGCCGTACTGGCTCTGGCTGATCCTGGTCGTCGCCGTCAGTGTCGCCGGGCTGAGTTGGTTGTTGTCCCGGAATGGCGACATCGCGTTCGAGGCATGGGACTGGGTGTTGATTGCCCGGTTTGAGAACCGCACCGGCGAAACGGTGCTTGATGGCACGCTCGAATATGCCCTGGAACGGGAGCTGGGCAATTCGAGCTATGTCAAGGTTGTACCGCGGGAGCGGGTCAACGACGCCCTGCGATTGATGAAAGTGACCCTGAATACTCCGATCGACGAACACATCGGCCGGGAAATCAGCCTGCGCGACGGGGCGATCCGGGTTCTCATCATGGGCCGCATCGAAAAGCTCGGCGGCACCTATGCCCTGAGCGTAGCGCTCATGAATCCGGCCGATGGCGTGAAGCTGGCCGGTTTTGCGGCGGAGGCCTCGAGTCAAACGGAAATCCTGCCCCGGGTGGCCCAACTGGCGCGGGACGTCCGCCAGGCGCTCGGTGAAGAAGTGTCCAGCATCCGCCAGAGCGAACAAGCACTTGCCAAGGTGACGACACCCTCGCTGGAGGCCCTGAAACTGTACTCGGAAGCCGAAGTCATGATGGCGGGGGGGCCTGAACGCAAGCGGGCGCTGCCGCTGCTGAAACGGGCGGTCCGAATCGACCCCGACTTTGCCTCCGCCCATCTGCTCTTGTGGTACCTCCTGTGGGAGCAAGATCGGCAGGAACAGGCAGAGATGCACCTCGAGCGCGCCATGGAACTGGCCGATAGCACAAGCGAACGGGAGCGGTTGTTCATCCTGGCGACCTATTACGGGGGCTATCTTCAGGATGATCAGAAAGCCATTGAAACCTACAAATTCCTGATTCGTATGTATCCTGACCATGTCTGGGCCTGGGGAAATCTTTCAGTCATCTACCGCATGCTGGGGCAACCCAGCCAAGCGGCGTACTATCAATTCAGATCCGCAGATTTGCGGCCAAACCTCGGACGGCCTCAACTGGACGCGGCACAGGCCGCGCTGATTCTGGGAGACGCAGAATCAGCCGAAATCTACATTGCCAGAAGCCGGGCTCTGGCTGAGTTTAATCCCTGGCTCAAGGCAGAACTGCAAGTGTTGCCCATCGCGGAATTGTGGATCGAAGGAAATTATCGAGCAGCGGCTAAAGCGCTGGACGAGCTGGTCGGCGAGGTTGGCGCGACCGAGCTTGCTCAGAACCGGCCATTGTTTGTCGAAGTTCGTTCGCTTTACCTGGCGCTGGGCCGATTGGAGACATTCGAAACGCTATCGAACAAGAAACCGGATGCTGACTTTTTGCAAGCCTTCCTGGACCTCGATTCCCCGCGCAAGGAGTCGCTGAACGCCTTCCTGGATCGCATCCGGGTGTCATACTTCAAGGCGGTGCTACTGGTGCGCGCAATGCGCTTGCAAGAGGCCATCGAAGCGATCGAGAATCCCCTGTCGGCCGAGAATGAACCGCCCCCTTATATCTTTTGGCTCAACAAGAAGCTGGCCCGCGGTGAACTGGCCCTGGCTCAAGGCCGGCCTGAGGATGTGGCCCAGTTGCTTGAGGAAGTCACTCAATGGGGGAGGATAAAGTCGGATGTCCCGTATTTTCTGGGGGTGAATGCGCTGGTCAGAGCACATGAGATGCTGGACCGGCGGCAGGATGCCATCGCAACCCTGGAGTCGGCGGGGGCGACGAAAGCCATGTCGATATTCGACCAGGGAGCGGCACACTTCTGGATCGAAACCCGCGCGCACCTCATGGACTTATACGACCAGTCAGGACGGCATCGGTCGGCGGACAGAATCGAGGTGGAACTGCGCGACCTTCTGCAGGTCGCCGATCGTAATCACCCTGTCCTGGTGAAGCTGGATCAAAGAGCAGCCCAATGATGGAAAACAACGAGGACATCCACAGTCTCAACAAAAACAACGAGGAAACAACGAGGACATCCACAGTCTCAACATTCTGGCGATTGTTACTGGAGGTCTTTCAGTCTCGCCAGGTTTTGCACCGCCGCGGGGAAATAGGTCGGCGAGCGTTTTATGGCCTCGTTCAAAAAGCGATGCGCTTGTGCTAAATCTCCGTTCTGCAATGCTGCGTAACCGGTGTTGTTGTAAGCGTTGGCCTCGCTCATTATTCGCTTGTAGGTTGTGATGGCATCTTGATACCAGCCCTGTTTGGCGTAAATCATGCCGAGGTTGCCCCATGCCTGCGAGAAAGCTCGATCATTGGCGGCTTCGTAAAGATCCAGGGCAGCGCCGTGCGAATCCCCGGCCAGGAATTTCGAATAGCCACGGTTGTTAAGTATGTGTGCAGCTTCAGGGTTTATTGATAAAGCCGCGTTGTAGTGAGCTTGCGCCGCGGCGTAATCGGCTTTCTTGTCGGCGTATACGCCAAGTGCATTGTGCGCACGCCAAAGGCCAGGGTCATTTTCGACCGCCATCGTCAGCTCCACGACAGCCCGTTCGTCCTTGCCTTCATTCATGAAGATCAGTCCCAGGGCCTCAAGAGTGCGCGCGTGTGCTGGGTCGTAGTGCCGAGCCTGCAGTAGAGCGCGTTTCGCCAATACAATATTGTTGCGCTGCATCTGGATTTCGCCGATATGGGAAAGCAAGTCGACATTTTCCGGGTTGAACTGCAAAGCCCTGACAAAGAAAAACAACGCCTTATCGATGTTTCCTTCCTGCATCGCGCTGGCGCCTTTTGCCAGCGCCTCAGCCTCCGATCGAACCGGATATTCGGTAGCGAAAAGGACGTCGAGATTCTTGTCGTTAAACGATCCTGCCACATAAACATCGGCATCCGGTTCCGGTAAGCCGGCGCAGCCGGCCAGGATTCCGAGCAAACAGATTGTGCTCATTCCCAAAGTCACCGATTTGATCTTCATTCTTGTTCTCCGATAGGTATCCGTTTGAGCGTGGGCTAGGGACCGGACGCCCAGTTCATGATATTCAAGACGGCAGGCCCGATGGCAACGATAAAGAACACCGGGAACATGCAAAAGATCAGTGGGAAAATCAGCTTGGTTCCCATCTTCGCGGCCTGTTCCTCGGCTCTTTGCATACGGATATCACGGAACTCTTCCGAGTAGACCCGCAACGCATCGCTGATGCTGGTGCCGAAACGCATCGTTTGCACGAGTAACCCCACCAGGCCCCGGATATCCGGAAGACCGGTCCGGTCGGCAAGGTTTCTCAGCGCTTTTTCACGAGCCGTGCCGGCGCGAATCTCGGCGTTGACGGTAGAAAGCTCGAATGCCAGTTCGGGGTGGCTGACCGCCAGTTCGTCCGCCACTCGCTGGATAGCGGCAGCGAGGCCAAGACCGGCTTCGACGCAGACGACCAGGAGATCGAGTGCATCGGGGAAAGCACGCCTGAGGTTGTTCGATCGCCTGGCTACCAGTTTTCTGAGGACGATGTTGGGCGCTATCAAACCGAAACCCGCGGCAAACATCGCGTAGGTAAGGGCGGATCGAGTTTCGATTCCGGGGAAAAACCGGGTAGCGAGCAGGACCGCCAGGGGCAGGACAAAAATCATCAACGACTTGATCGCATAAAAAGCAGGCTGCGCCTGCGGCGATCGAAAACCGGCGCGGAAAAGTTGTAGCGTCATTTCTTTTCGTTCAAGTTCTTTTCGTGGCAAAAGGTAGGTAGAGACCGGGCCAAGTGCGGTGGCGACCCGGACCAGGAGGCGGCCTTTGACTTCTGGAGTTTCTCCAACCAGGCCCATGCGACGACGTACCGGGTTTACCAGGTTCATGATCAGGGCGGTCAGACCGAGTCCCAGGATAAATATCGTTGCCGCAGAGAGAGCAACCAGGATTCGACGCAGAATAACTTCGTCACTCGAGTAGCTGGCCAACAGGTCGAAGATTGCTTCCATTAGCCTATACGTCGATCCGAAGGATCTTGCGGATCCATAAAACGCCCACGACTGTCGAGACGAAGCCGAAAACGACCATTTTCTGGCCACGTTCGTCTTCAATCAGTACCGGGAGATAATCCGGCGTCGTGACCCACAGTGCGATAAACAGGACCAGTGGCACCATTGCCAAAACCCAGGCCGACATCCGGCCCTCTGCGGTATAGGACTGGACTTTACGTTGAAGTTTGAACCGGCCACGAATAACGGTCGAGATTTTTTCCAATATCTCTGCGAGATTGCCACCCGTTTCCTTTTGCACGAGAATCGCGGTTACCAGCGCCATCACCGTGACACTCGGCACTCTGGACAACAGGCCGAGCATCGCCCGGCGGACATCGTTGCCATAGTTGATATCACCGAACACCAGTTCAAATTCTTCGGCGACCGGATTGTCCAGTTCGTCGGCGACGAATTTCAGGGAAGCGCTCAGCGGATGCCCCGCCTTCAACGCTCGTTTGATCGTGTCTATGGCGTCCGGCAATTGCTCCTCGAACTTTTGAATGCGTTTGATACGATCCATGTTGATTTTCATGAACGGAGCGTAGGTCGCCAGGAGTGCGATCGTGACGGTTACCATCGGGGACCGGTAATAGAACCAACTGAGCACTAAACCGGTAACGCCCATGACCAGGGCTATGAGAACCAGGCGGTAGGCGAGAATCTTGTGCCCGGACTCCTCGATACGCTTCGCCACCATTTCCATGGCCGGCAAGGACTCGAGTTTACGCTCGAACGGCGACAGGCGGCGCAGGTATTTATCGCGAAGCAACGACGAAAAAGCTTCGGAGTTGCCCGCGGCCTCTATTTCACTCATGCGCTTCTGAAGTCTCTTACGGGTCTTGGCGCTTTCGCCGAAGACCGGCACAACCAGACCCTGCATC
>JACZVC010000037.1 GCA_022572885.1 Pseudomonadota bacterium
CCGACGCGGGGCCAGTGATCGCGGCCGCCGTTTTTGTTGATCCGCGGGGTGCGGCCGAATTCCCCCCACGCCACAATGGTCACGTCGTCCAGCATTCCGCGTTCTTCCAGGTCGGTGACGAGCGCGTGCAGGCCGAAATCGACAATCGGCAGCACTTGCCGCATGCGTGTGAAGTTGTTTTTGTGCGTGTCGAAATCGCTGATCGAAATACTGACCACGCGAACGCCAACCTCAATCAAACGCCGGGCGAGCAAAAACTTGTGGGTCGCCAAAGGTCCGTCGGCAGTTACGAACCGTTCGCCACCCTGTTGCGAAATTGGCAGCGTGTAGCGGGCGAGCGTCCGCGGGTCTTCCTTGTCCAAATCGAGTGCGTCCGCCAGCCGACCCGACGTCAAAATGTTAACCGCCTGTTGCGTAAAGCTGTCCAGAGCGCTCATCATGCCGGTCGCGTCGACGTCGCGGCGGATGCGATCCAGATCGGCCAGCAACCGTGTTCGGTCGTTCAAACGGGCGACGGAAAGTTCCGCGTGCATGAAGTCATGACGGGTATGGAGAGCGGTGAGTGGGTCGAAATTATCGCTGGCATCGAGGAGGGCGACAAGATTGTGACTTCGGCTCAGTTCCTGCTTGATTCAGAAGCCAGCCTGGTGGGAAGCATCAGAAGACTGGATTCGACGCCGGAGACGGCGGAAAATAATTCCCACGACCATGATTGAACGAATTATCCGCTGGTCGATTACGAACCGGTTCCTGGTGTTGTTGGGGAGCGCGATTCTCGCAGCGACGGGCATTCAGGTCCTGTTTAAAACTCCGGTTGATGCGCTGCCTGATCTGTCGGATGTTCAGGTCATTATCAAGACGCCGTTTCCGGGGCAGGCGCCCCAGGTGGTGGAAGACCAGGTGACTTATCCCCTGACTACGGCCATGCTGTCCGTCCCAGGCGCGTCAACCGTACGTGGCTACTCTTTCTTCGGAGATTCTTTCGTCTACGTGATTTTCGAAGACGGGACTGACTTGTACTGGGCCCGCTCGAGAGTGTTGGAGTACCTGAACCAGGTATCGGGCCAGTTACCGCCATCGGCGAAGCCGGCCCTCGGTCCGGATGCCACCGGAGTGGGCTGGGTGTATGAATACGCCTTGGTAGATCGCACCGGAACGCATGACCTGGCGCAGCTCACATCCATTCAGAACTGGTTTTTGAAGTTCGAATTACAAACCGTGCCGGGCGTTGCAGAAGTGGCAACCATCGGCGGTATGGTTCGTCAATACCAGGTGGTCGTGAACCCGGATGCGCTGCGGGCTTATGACCTGCCCCTGGCCAAAATTCGCTCAGCGATACAACGGGGAAATCGCGAAGTGGGTGGTTCCGTAATCGAAATGGGTGAAGCGGAGTACATGGTTCGCGCGACCGGTTATATCCAGTCAATTGAAGATCTCCGGGCCATTCCGCTGGGCATGAACAAGACCGGCACCCCGATCAGACTGGAGGATGTGGCCGAAATCAGGTTGGGGCCACAATTGCGGCGGGGTATTGCGGAATTAAACGGGGAGGGTGAGGTCGTTGGCGGTATTATCGTCATGCGATTCGGCGAAAATGCACGTACCACCATTGAAGGTGTCAAGAAGCGCTTGGCGGAACTGCAAAGAAGCCTTCCCGAGGGCGTGGAAATCGTAGTAACTTATGACCGCTCAGCCCTGATCGGCAGGGCCGTCGAGACGCTACAGCACAAACTGGCTCAGGAATTCCTGGTCGTCGTGCTGGTATGCCTGGTGTTCCTGTTTCATATCCGGTCATCCCTGGTGGTGCTTATCAGCCTTCCGCTGGGGATTTTGGCCGCTCTAGTCATCATGTATGCGCAGGGGCTTAATGCAAACATCATGTCGCTGGGCGGTATTGCGATTGCGATTGGCGCCATGGTGGATGCCGCCATCGTCATGATCGAAAATGTTCACAGACATATCGAGAGAAGCCCGATCAATGACCAGAACCGCTGGCAGGTGATTACCCGGGCGGCGACCGAAGTCGGACCGCCGCTGTTTTTCTCGCTGCTGATCATAACCCTGAGTTTTTTGCCGATATTCACCTTGCAGGCCCAGGAAGGACGCCTGTTCTCGCCGCTTGCCTATACCAAGACCTATTCGATGGCGGCAGCGGCCATCCTTTCGATCACGCTGGTGCCCGTCCTGATGGGATATTTCATCCGCGGCCGCATCACGCCGGAGATGAAAAATCCGGTCAACCGGATCCTGATCGCCGCCTACCGGCCATTGATCAACCTGGTCATCAACCGGCCGAAAAGCATCCTGCTGGCCAGCTTGCTGGTTGTACTGGTTGGGTTGTGGCCGGCCAACAAGCTCGGTTCCGAGTTCATGCCGCCACTGGATGAAGGCGACATCATGTATATGCCCACCACCTACCCGGGCATTTCCATCGGCAAGGCAAGAGAACTGCTGCAACAAACCGACAAGCTGATCGCCACCCTGCCGGAAGTCAAAAGCGTGTTCGGCAAAATCGGCCGCGCCGAGACGGCAACCGACCCCGCCCCGCTGACGATGATTGAAACGATCATCCAGTTAAAACCGAGGGACCAGTGGCGGCCGGGGATGACCAGCGAAAAGATTCGTGATGAACTGGATCGAATCGTGAAATTGCCCGGGCTCACCAACGCCTGGGTCATGCCGATCAAGACACGCATCGACATGCTGGCCACCGGCATCAAGACACCGGTCGGCATCAAGGTGGCCGGGCCCGACCTGC
Organism: Pseudomonadota bacterium; assembly: GCA_022572885.1. NCBI lineage: Bacteria > Pseudomonadati > Pseudomonadota > Pseudomonadota bacterium. Next base: position 2,759 of record JACZVC010000037.1, read on the forward strand.
GAGTCATTCAGGACATCGGCAAACAAATCGAACAAGCGCTGGAAAATGTCGAGGGCACGGCCTCGGCATATTCAGAACGGGTCGCAGGCGGCCGCTATGTGGATGTCGACATAAACCGGCGACAAGCCGCACGCTATGGCCTGAATATCAATGACATCCAGGACGTGATCCGTACCGCTGTCGGTGGCATGAACGTCACCCAAACGGTCGAGGGCCGGGAGCGCTATCCGGTCAACCTGCGCTATCCGCAAAGATTCAGAAACTCGGTGGAACAGTTGAGATTATTGCCAATCGTCACCCCGCGCGGTGACCGGATCGCGCTTGCGGATGTCGCCGACGTGAACGTCGTCGACGGCCCACCGCTGATAAAAAGCGAAGACGCCCGCCTGAACGGCTGGACCTATGTGGATATCCGCGATCGCGATCTGGGCTCCTATGTCGCCGAGGCCCAGCGAGTCGTCGCGGAACAGGTCGAATTGCCCGCCGGCTATTCGCTGGCCTGGTCGGGTCAATACGAGTACATGGTCAGGGCAAAGGAGCGTCTTTCGATCGTCGGGCCGGTGACCTTGCTGATTATCGTTTTGCTGCTGTTCCTGAACTTCAGGAATATGCGCGAAGTGGTCATGATCCTCGGGACCTTGCCGATGGCCCTGATCGGCGGCATCTGGATGCTCTGGCTCCTCGATTACCGACTGTCCGTCGCCGTTGGCGTCGGTTTTATCGCGCTCGCCGGCGTCGCTGTCGAGATCGGCGTTATCATGCTGGTATACCTTAACCAGGCGCTGGCGCACAAACGCGAGGAACTAAAGCAAACGGGTATATCGCTGACCCGCGCACATGTCCGTGAAGCGGTGATTGAAGGTGCGTTACTCAGGGTTAGGCCCATTGCAATGACCGTAGCTGCGATCATCGCCGGCCTGCTGCCGATCATGCTCGGTGGCGGCACCGGTTCGGAAGTCATGCGGCGCATCGCGGCACCCATGGTGGGCGGCATGGTCAGCGCCACAATTCTGACCCTTATAGTGATCCCCGCTGTGTTTTTGATTTGGCGCGAGCGTTCGGAACTTCGGGGAGTTAAGCCATGAGCGCGGCGTGGTCGTGCCCGATGCATCCCGAGGCCGAGTCCGATAACGCGGGCGATTGTCCAAGCTGTGGTATGGCATTGGAGCGCGTCATCGTAGCCACTCCGGCTCGGCAATACACCTGCCCCATGCATCCGGAAATCATTCGGGACAAGCCTGGCGACTGTCCGATTTGTGGCATGGCGCTGGAGCCGGTAGTCGTTACCGAGGAGGAAGACGACAACAGCGAACTGATCGATATGACCCGGCGGTTCTGGGTGAGCCTGTTATTCACCGTCCCGGTCTTTTTCATCGCCATGGGCGACTTGCTTCCTGGAAAACCCGTGAGCGCGATCCTTGCCATCTCGATTCGTCCGTGGATCGAACTGCTTTTGACCAGCCCGGTGGTGTTGTGGGGGGCGTGGCCGTTTTTTGTACGTGCTTGGCGATCGATCGTGACTCGTCATCTCAATATGTTCACGTTGATCGGCCTGGGCGTCGGCGTCGCCTATGTCTATAGCGTTGTTGCCGTCCTGTTGCCGGATCTGTTTCCGCCCGCGTTTCGCGATAATTCCGGTCACGTCGCGGTGTATTTCGAAGCGGCGGCGGTCATCGTGACCCTGGTCTTGCTGGGCCAGGTCCTGGAGCTACGAGCTCGCAGTCAAACCGGTGCGGCGATCAAGGCCCTGCTCGGTCTGACGCCAAAGACCGCGCGGCTAGTGTCGGAGTCGGGCGACGAGGAGGACGTGCCGATAGAGGTGATTCAACCGGGCGATCGCCTGCGCATTCGCCCAGGCGAAAAAGTGCCGGTCGATGGCATTGTGATCGAAGGTCACAGCTCGGTCGATGAGTCCATGGTGACCGGTGAACCGATGCCGGTCGAAAAACAGGCCAACGACAAGGTAGTGGGCGGCACCGTTAATGGAACGGGCACCCTGGTGATGCGGGCCGAAAAAGTCGGCGCCGATACCTTGCTTTCGCGGATTGTGCAAATGGTGGCAGAGGCACAGCGCAGCCGCGCACCCATTCAGAAACTGGCCGATACCGTCGCGGGTTATTTCGTGCCGTTCGTCATTGTCGTTTCGATAGCCACCTTCGTCGTGTGGGCCATTTGGGGCCCGGCCCCGAGCATGAGCTATGCGCTTATCAACGCGATCGCGGTGCTGATCATTGCCTGTCCCTGTGCCCTGGGCCTAGCGACGCCAATCTCCATCATGGTGGCGACCGGTCGCGGGGCAAGTATGGGCGTGTTGTTCAAAAATGCCGAGGCGATCGAACTCATGCGCGATGTCGACACGCTCGTCGTCGACAAGACCGGTACTTTAACCGTCGGCAAACCGGAAGTGGCAACCGTGCTGTGCGCGGACGGGTGGGAAGAAGCGTCCGTGCTTGGACTCGCTGCCAGCCTTGGGCGGGGCAGCGAACATCCCTTGTCCGAGGCTATTGTCGCCTATGCTGAAAAACAGGGTATCGAGCTGACGGGCGTCCAGGATTTTCAATCCCTCACCGGTAAAGGTGTCCTGGGTACCGTTGACGGACACCTGACCGCAATTGGCAACGCCGCATTGTTGAGCGATCGCGGCGTTGACCCAGGCGACCTGGCGCGGCGCGCTGATGAGCGTCGGGCGCAGGGAGAAACCGCTATGTTTGTGATCGTCGATGATTCGATCGCCGGTGTCATTAGCGTCGCAGACCCTATCAAAGCATCCACTCACGATGCGATCCGGCAACTTCATGACGAGAAGGTATCGATCGTCATGTTGACGGGCGATAATGAAAAAACGGCGAACGCGGTCGCTCAAAGATTGGGATTGGAGCGGGTAATTGCCGATGTGTTGCCCGATCAGAAAGTGACTGTGGTAAAAGAACTCCAGGCTGACGGCCACATCGTCGCCATGGCAGGTGACGGGGTGAACGACGCCCCGGCATTGGCGCAGGCGCAAGTAGGCATCGCGATGGGGACCGGTACGGACGTGGCCATGGAGAGCGCCGCGGTGACCCTGGTGAAGGGCGACCTGCGCGGCATCGCGACGGCGCGGGCGCTGAGTCGCGCCACGATGAAGAACATCCGGCAAAACCTTTTCTTTGCATTTGCCTACAACGCACTGGGCATTCCGGTTGCAGCAGGCCTTTTGTACCCCGTATTTGGACTGCTGCTCAGTCCGATGATCGCGGCGGCGGCGATGTCGTTCAGCTCGGTGTCCGTGATTGCCAACGCGCTGCGTCTTCGACATTTCAGTATCAAGTGAGGAAACCATGAAAATTATTACGATTCTCGTTATCACGCTCGTTGTTGGCGCACTCGCCATCACAGGCTTCGCATATTCCGGGCTCTACAATGTAAGCGCGAGTTCGCCTCACAGCGGTCTTGTTACCTGGCTGTTATCGACGACATCGCATGCCTCGATTGAACGCCGCGCCCAAGGAATCGAGGTTCCCAGGCACAAAGACGATACGCTGGCACTCGCGGGTATTGGTGATTTCGATTCCATGTGCGCAGCTTGTCATGGTGCGCCGGGCCGGGATCCAGAGGCGATGGGCCTGGGCCTGAATCCGCCGGCACCGGACCTTGCTGAATCGGCGAAAGAAATGACTGCCGCCGAACTGTTCTGGGTAACGAAGAATGGCATCAAGATGACCGGGATGCCCGCCTGGGGCAAGACGCACGGGGATGACGAGCTGTGGCCTGTAATCGCGTTCCTGGTTACATTGCCGGAATTGGATTCGGATGCCTACGACGCGATGTTGGTCGGCGCCACCGGAATGGGCCATCACGCCGATGATGCGTCGGCAGGAGCGCATTCTCACGACGGTCAGGACAGCAAAGACGCCGCCAACGAACATTCGGGGTCCGCCGATCACGATCAACCGGCGGATCACGAAGAATCAGCTGCGCAGCCGGAACAGCACGACCACGGCACCCACGAACACTGACAGGACGCAACTCGAGAAAATATTATGACTGGCGAAAAGCGAATCGTTTTACCGGGGGCGCTCATTTCGCGGCGCAGGTTTGTGACCGGCGCGGCTTCGGGTGCCGCATTGCTGGGTCTTGGGCTACCGACAAGGTCCTTGTTTGCGGCCACCTCGACCCGACAGCCGGTTCCTAATCTGCGCGGCACGAGTTTTGACATCGATATTGGCTACAAGACGGTCAATTACACCGGCAGGGAACGGCCCGCAACTACATTCAACGGCTCTGTACCCGGGCCGATCCTGCGCTGGCGCGAGGGTGACCGCGTGACGCTGCGCGTAACGAACCACCTGGCGCAGGACTCGTCCATCCATTGGCACGGGATCATTCTTCCGGCAAATATGGACGGCGTGCCCGGCATCAGTTTCGACGGTATCAAACCTGGAGAAACCTTTACGTACCATTTCGATGTGCGGCAAAACGGTACTTTTTGGTATCACAGCCATTCGCGTTTTCAGGAACAAACCGGCATGTATGGCGCCATCGTTATCGAACCGAAGCGCGCGGACCCTGTCGCCTATGACCGAGACTACGTGGTTGTGCTTTCCGACTGGAGCGATGAGAACCCCGAAAGAATCTACGCCAAATTGAAGAAACAAAGCGATTACTACAATTTTCGTGAGCGAACTGTTGGCGATTTGTGGCGAGACATCAAAGAAAAGGGTTTGGCCCAGACCCGGCGTGACCGCGCGATGTGGAACCAGATGCGGATGAGCGACCGCGACCTGTCGGATGTAACCGGATATACCTATACCTTTCTGATGAACGGCGCTACGCCGGAAGATGGCTGGCTCGGCCTGTTTGAACATGGTGAGAAAGTCCGGCTTCGTTTTGTCAATGCCGCCGCTATGACGATTTTCGATGTGCGAATCCCCGGGCTGAAAATGAAGGTGGTCGCCGCCGATGGCCAGAACATCGAACCGGTATCGATCGATGAATTTCGCATCGCCGTTGCGGAAACTTATGACGTAGTTGTCGAACCCAACGCCGACAGCGCTTATACGATTTTCGCGCAGAGTATCGACAGGACCGGTTATGCAAGGGGAATACTGAGTCCGCACGCCGATTGGGCAGCCGGCGTGCCGTCAATGGATCCACCGGCCCTTTTGGGTCACAGAGATATGGGCATGGGCGGCATGGATCACGGCCAGCACGACATGAGCAGCATGTCCGGCATGGATCACAGCCAGCACGACATGAGCAAAATGCCGGGAATGAGCGGCATGGATCACAGCAAGCACGATATGAGCGGCATGCAGGTAGTGCCGCAAAAGGGCAACCAGGCGCCTGACCCCGCTGGATACGGCAGCAAGCGCGAGATCACGCATATTGCCTCAGAATTCGGGCCCAATGTCGATATGCGTGCGCAAACGCCGCAAGACGGTCTGTCCGACCCGGGTATTGGGCTGCGCGACCACCAGAGTCTTTACGGCAGACGCGTATTGACGTACGCGGATATTCGGGGCCTTGAGCGAACACGCGACCCCAGGGACCCTGGCCGTGAAATCGAGTTGCATCTCACGGGCAATATGAGTCGGTATATGTGGTCCATCAACGGCATCAAGTTTGCCGATGCGGAACTACTCCGGCTTAGCTACGGCGAGCGTGTTCGGATAAACCTGGTTAACGACACGATGATGACGCACCCGATTCATTTGCATGGGATGTGGAGCGACCTGGAAACAGGCGAGCCTGATTTCATACCACGCAAGCACACGGTAATCGTACAGCCTGGGTCCAAGATCAGTTTTCTGGTGACCGCCGATGCGATAGGCGGATGGGCTTTTCATTGCCATCTGATTTATCACATGCCTGGCATGTTTCGCGAAGTGCGGGTGAGTTAGATGATTAGTCGAAAAGCGCGCGAATTCACAATCACGACCATCCTGGCCGCAGCGATCTGGCTGTCCGCTGCGGACGATGCCACAGCCGACGCCATAGATGATCCGCTTTTGCTAACGGTCATCCTTGATCAAGTGGAGATGCGTGATGCAACCGGCGACGATACTTTTTCCTGGGATGTGGAAGGCTGGCTGGGTAAAGACCTCAACAAGTTCTGGTTCAAGACAGAAGGCGAACGTACCGCGGGCAATACTGAGGACGCCGAGTTGCAATTCCTGTACAGCAAGGCTATAGACAGGTATTGGGATTTTCAGCTTGGCGTGCGCTACGATTTCGAGCCTTCGCCCAGCCGAAGTTGGGCGGTCATTGGAGTCAAGGGGCTGGCCCCATACTTTTTCGATATCGATGCAGGTTTATTTATTGGTGAAGCGGGACGCACGGCGTTTCGATTTGAGGCAGAATACGAACTGCTTCTTACGCAGCGCCTCATTCTCACACCAGATATCGAGATCAGTTTGTATGGCAAAAACGATTCGATCGCAGGTGTCGGTTCGGGTCTGTCAGACATAGAGGCCGGCCTGCGGTTGCGCTACGAGATTCGCCGGGAGTTTGCTCCATATATAGGCATCAACTGGTCGAGATTGTTTGGCAATACGGCCGATTTCGCGAGAATCGCCGGCGAAAGCACCTCTGAAGCACAGTTGGTGATTGGACTTCGTGCGTGGTTCTAGAAATTAATCGAATCGATGCGGCTTTTTTTGATGACACATTCCCGACCTGACATGGAATGGGACGGCAAACCAAACTGAAACTGGAGACATCATTGAATATTCGAACTTGTATCAACTGTTTCGCGATCATTGCACTTTTCGGTCTTTCTTCTTTTTCGCTGAATGCAAAGGCGCAAGAGGACGATTCAGCGGCGCTTATCGCGATTATCGATGCGGTGGAAAAAGGCTGGGAGCAGGCGGATGGAAAGCCGTTTTGGGAGCATTTTCTGGATTTCGAAGGTGCTCGTTACATTGAATCTGGCGGGCAGAATGCCGGCCTCACAGACTTGATCGAGCATCATGTGGAACCCGAAGGTGACGCTCTCGATAGCCTTGAGTTGAATTTTTCAGATGTCGAAACTCATTTCGAAGGCGATTTCGCGTGGGCCATCGCCAATGTCGAAGTCAAAGCGACGGTAAAGCGTGACCAGCGAGTGATACACAATCGCGGCTATCAGACATTTTTGTTCCGGCGCGTGAACGGAAAATGGCTGATTATTCATACACATAGCTCATCGCGTCCGGTAAAGTCAGACTAGACAAACCTGACCGACAAAGACCTATGTGAAAGCAGCGTTGCTGACGCCGGCCCAAGGCGGCGGAAACTATTTTTGCCCGCTATACAGGGTCATGGTGCCGAACATGGTCGAGAATTCACGACCGGTCGTCACGTTCCGGAACCCCGCCTGCCGCATCAGCTCCGGCAAACGGCCCTCAACGTTGTCACGCGTATTGTCGAAACCATCCAGAAGCTGGATAAAATAAAACAGCCCGCGCATCAGGACCCAGCCGGGCTTGCCCCAATCGGCGATATGCAGTTGTCCGCTCGATTTCAAAACGCGGTGGACCTCCCGAAAAGTCAGTTGCTTCGCGTCCGGCAGCAGATGGTGAAAAAACAGGCTGGACAAAACGCGATCAAAATGTTGATCGGGAAACGGCAGCTCGGTGGAAAAACCCTGTTGGAAATCGATCGCCTGCCCTTCCTTTTTCGCCTTGCCGCGGGCGATTTTCAATATCCGGTCGTCGGCGTCGATACCGGTGATTTCGCAGCCGGGTTGTTGTTGTTTCGCCCGAATCGCCAGAGTGCCCGTACCGCATGCCAGGTCAAGGACTTCCATGGGCGCCGCCAGACCCGCCTGGGCAAGTAGTTCACTTTTGAACCTTTGCTCCCTGGTCGTGAGACGAACGACAGGATCGTAAATCCGTGTCAGCCAGGAAAAACCCAGCGCAGGCACAAATTTGTCCGGTGAATTTTCTTCGCTCAAAATATCCTACCTGCTATGTGCCATTGCAGCCGTTTGCTGGTCGACAGAAGTCAACCCTTACTTCATCAACGCCTCGACCGCCACACTGTAATCCATCTTCTCGCCTTCCCACCGGGTCACGCAGGTTTTGGCATCGATCTCGATCCCGGGGATTTCCTGGCGCAGCAAGTCCACCGCGTCGGTGTTTGGCGGGATCGGGGGATGATATTCGGCACGGTGGATGGCTTTGCCATCTTTGTTTTTGAAAACAATGCGTCCGTCGGCGGTCTTCTCGCAGCCAAAGCCGCCTTCGTGCACCAAGCGATGGTGATAGCGGCAAAGCTGTACCAGGTTGTTGATACTGGTTTCACCACCGGCGGCCCAGTGCTTGATGTGGTGACCATCGATGAAATATTGATGGGTGCAGCCGGGAAAACGGCAGCCTTTGTCCCTGGCTTTCAATATCCGGCGCATGGCCGGTGGAATCACCCGGGATTTGCGGCCAATATTGATCGGTTCGCCGGTTTCGTCCTCGAAAAGCTTGACCACACTGCTGTCACAGGCGATGCGTCTCGATGTTTCCGCGGAAACATTGGGGCCGTGTTCGAGTTCGCAGATCTCGCCGCTGCCGTCTTTAAGTGTTTCCGCGGAAACATGGACCACGACCTGGTAACGGTCGGCGGTGGCTGAGGTCTTGGCGCCATGGCTTAAATAAGTCTCGGCCAGTTCGATCATGGCATCGGCCCGGTGGACGCTGAAGGGGACCCTTGCTTTAGGATTGGGGTCGTTGCATGTTTCCGCGGAAACAGCGGGTTCTTTTCTTTCGGCCTTGGCCCGGTCCATCGCCATTTCCAGGGCTTTGAGCACCAGCGCGCCTTGTTCGGCCGGTAATCGGGCACGAATCACCAGCGCACCGTCTTCATCGTAGGCAAAAGTCACTTCACGATGTTCGTGCTGTTGGTTGGCGTTTTGGGCGTCTTGCAGTCTTTTGACCCAGCGGGTCTTGGCGATCAGTCTTTCCATGTGGCTGGCGGTGCCGTGCCTGGCGATCATCAGCAGAAAAACTTCGTTCTCAGAATTTGCGACCCGGGTCATGGCCCGAACCTTCGAATAGCTGATCTCGCCTTTTTCCAAGGCGGCGCTGATTTTCGGTAAATCTGCCAGGCAATGGGCCACCCGGACTTTCTCTCGGGCTGCGTTCATGCCGATGCCGCATTGCCAGTTCAGCCAGTGGGCGCATGAATACAAACCTTCTTCATGCCAGCCATTGGCTTTATCGAATTCGCGGATCAGCGTCAGCAGCCGGTACTCGGCGGCATACAGATAGCCACACAGTTTGGTGATCTCGGCGCCGAGGTCTTTGCGGTGTCGTTGGTTCTGTAGTCGCTGGCTTAAGCTGAGATACATGGCTGCCTCCTGGGTCCGAATCGATGCTGTTCTTAATCCCAGTAGTATAGGCTTATCTTACTGAAAAATAAAGCTTTAATCGTCTTGATTTGCCCAGAAACCGGGCTTGTAAATGGGCTGCAGATTGCCCTCCACCCCTCCTTGGCGTAACCTGCCCCAACAATAAAATAAGTGATGTTTTCTACCGAATCGCCGCAACAGAAAACAAAGGTATCGGAGTGGAATTTCGATATCTCAATAGTTAAACGACCAACAACAATTTTAATTCCTTTGCTTTGACCATTCGCTAAATCTACGCTTGGCGATTTCTCGATCGCTTGCCGTGAGGCGCGGCAATAGCCATTCTCGCAACGATTCGGCTTCGGGGGCTCCAAGTGCCTGCGCCTGCTTTGTAAGGACCAGGGCTTGAATCAGATCCACATCCACATCCTCTCCATTTGCATACATGACGGCCAGGTTTTTCATCGCAGTCGGGCTCTCGTGATCAGCCGCTTGTTGATAAAATTCACGTGCTCTGACGAAATCTTGTTCCACTCCGTCACCCGAAGCGTACATGACCCCCATGCTAACAATGGCCGCAACATAGCCATTGTTCGCTGATTTACGGAAATATTCGATAGCACGTTCAGAATTTGACTCGCGAGCCTCACCATGTAGGTACGCCATTCCAACGCGCCATTGGGACCTCGCTTCACCATGCTCGGCTGCAAGTTCATACCATTTCAATGCCTCTACAATGTCGGCCTCGACGGTCAGTCCGTATTCGTAAATTCGACCCATGTCTCGCTCAGCTTTGGTAACACCACTCTCAGCGGCTAACTGAATCAATTCCAATCCTGCTTCTTTATTCTCAACTTGATTGCAATCGCCACGAAACATTATTACGCCCAGGTAATAGCCGGTAATGACATCCGAATCATCGCGATTGGCTACGTCATCGAAATAACCGCAGGCACGAGATTTTTCCTCCTCTGTGTCTCCGTCATCGTATAGCGCAATCGCCATGTTTAGTATTGCTCCACGACCTCCAGCAGCGACTCCCCGCTCGAGATATTCAAGCGACTTGGCATTATCTCGGGGGACACCGAAACCATTCCCGTATATTATCGATAGGAGATTCAGTGCCTCCGTCGATCCATCACCGACTGCCTTTCGCGCCCACAGTATCGCCTGAGACATATCAATCTGCTCAATACTTTCAGAATCCGATCCCGAGATGCTCAGGTTGAAATGTGCAAAGGCGAGGTAAAACTCAACATCGGCGTTACCCGAATCCTTGAAGGGCTCAAGAACATCAAGAATCTCCTGAAATTGTAATCCCTCTTCGTAGATCCCAACCTTTATCAGTGCATCCTCTACAGAAGCGTGCGTTGCAGCGCAAACAGCCAGGAGGAGAAGTGCAATTAAAACTCTCATAACGCTTCATACTTCCTTAATGCGATTCAGTTACGCGCCATTGCCGAAATAACCGCCATTGTCAATTGCGCTTTCGAAACCAGGCGGTCGCCTTCGAACGCATCCGCCCATACCCAGGATTCAACGACAGAAAACCGATTGCCTGGTTTCATCACCCTGCCCTCGCAAAACAATTCCTCGCAATCGGCCGGCCGGAGTAAATTGATTTTGAATTCAACCGACAAGACATTTTCGTCGGCTGCGACCAGTGTGCCTGCCGCCGCGCCTCCGGTGTGGTCCGCCAATGTCGCTTGCGCGCCGGCATGGACATAGCCATGCTGCTAGCAGTGACCTTCGGTGATTTTCATACGCGTCCGGCACCAGCCCGGGCCAAGGTCGAGCAACTCGATTCACAGCGATTGCACAAAAGGCGCGGCGAGAAAAACCTGCTCTGTCATTTGCCGGTATTCCGGATTCCTGGCAATCGGCTCAGTCACCGCCGGCATTCTTTCTTTGTCTCCTGGCTACATTTTCGTTCAACACGTCGAGCGCCTTGTTCAGGGCGTTCATCGCGGAGCCGGTAACGCCACCTTTTGCATATTGGTCTTTCACGACTTTCTCGACCTGTTCCACCAGATCATCCAGCCGGCCGCTTTCCTCGCCGCTGCCCCATCGATCTTCATGGGGCGAGCGGTCGGCCGCACCGAACAGGTTTATCCAGTGCTCCGAGCGGCGGCCCAGTTGCACGACGCTATAGAAACGCCGGCCGGCCGGTTGTTCGCCCGATGCCAGGTCGATCAGCGCCGCGACGATCGAGACCGGCACCAGCACCAGGTCGCGAAGCCCATCGATCAGTAATTTGCCCTGCAAAAGAAACGCATCCCGGGCCAGCTCGGAACGACTACGTTCGATACCGGTATTGTTGGGGTCTTCCATTTCATTCACCTCATCATGAATTTAGCACAGTCACAGTCGCTGGCCTGATCGCGAGCCATCCGGTATGGTGGCAACCGTTCCGGCAACAGCATGCAAGTGGATCTATACGACAATGCAGTACGCATCGAGAACAGGCATTTTGCTGGTCAACCTCGGCACGCCGGACGCGCCGACATTTTGGTCGGTGCGTCGCTATCTCGCGGAATTTCTTGGCGACCCGCTGGTTATCGATACGCCTCGGCCAATCTGGCTGCCGATACTCCATGGCATAATCCTGAATCTGCGCCCATGGAAAACGGCGGCCAATTACCGGCGCGTGTGGACCGATCGCGGCTCGCCGTTGCTCGCCAATTCGCAGGATCAGCAAGCTGCTCTGCAAGCCTTGCTCAGGGACGAATCAGGGATGCAAATACCGGTCGTGCTCGGAATGCGCTATGGCCGGCCATCGCTCGATGATGCGCTTGGCGAACTTCGCAAGATGCAGATCGAGCGTTTGCTGGTTCTGCCGCTTTATCCGCAGTTTTCCCATACCACGGCCACGACGACTTTCAAACGAATTGATGAAATCCTGGATGGCCAGGAATCTCCGCCAGAGATACGCCGGATTACCGACTACCATGATCATCCCGCCTTTATTTCCGCGTTGACCGCTAGCCTAAACGAGCATTGGCAATCGGCGGGCCGGTCGGAGCATCTGCTGCTATCCTTTCACGGGCTGCCAAAGCGCTATATCGCCAACGGCGACCCCTACGAGGAACAATGCGAAATAACCGCGGCGCTGCTGGTCGACCAACTGGGCCTTGAGGCAAAGGACTGGACCCTGAGTTACCAGTCGCGGGTCGGCCGGGAGGAGTGGCTCACGCCGTACACATTTGCAACGCTGCAGACGCTCGCGCGGCGGGGTTGCCGCTCCGTTGACGTCGTCTGCCCGGGTTTCTCCGCCGATTGCCTGGAAACCCTGGAAGAAATCGCGCTCACCAATACCGAGATATACAAAAAAGCCGGCGGCGGTTCGCTCACCTATATACCCGCCCTGAACGTGCGGCCCGATCACATTCGCTTCATGGCGCAATTGCTGCGCGAATACGCGCAGGACTGGCTGGAATCGACGGCCGCGGAGTCTGCGCCGGGACCGGTATGATTGGTCGATTTCTCGAAATTAGCGTTTGCACGCCAAATATCCAGGAATCACTGGAGTTTTACCAACGCCTCGGTTTCGCCCAGGCTGAGACCGGCGACGCCTGGTCGCACCGTTACGTTGTCATCACCGACGGACGACTCTTCCTCGGTCTGCACGAATATGAATTCGCTTCCCCCTCGCTGACCTTCGTACGCCCCGAACTGGCCGCCCACCTGGAGGCGCTCAGGGCCCACGGCGTCCACTTCGAATTCGAGAAAACGGCTGACGAACAATTCAACGAAGCCGGTTTTCTCGACCCGGACGGCCAGATGGTCACGCTGCTTGAAGCACGAACATTTTCTCCGCTGCCGTTGACTGCAGCCGAAGAAAGCCGGTGCGGCCATTTTTCTGAGTACACGATTCCCAGCCGGAATATCGAAACCGCGATCGTATTCTGGGAGCCGCTGGGTTTTGTAACGACCCATCGGGGGGACCAACCTTTTCCATCGGCGACGCTGACCAGCGAACTGATCAACCTGGGTTTTTGCCGTTCCCCCGGATTCCGGGCGCCGGCGCTGACCTTCGTCGAGCCCGATATGGCCGTACGGATCGCAAGACTCGAGTCGGCTGGCCTCGAAGTGAACCGGGACGTGCCGGGCCGCGAACCTGCGGATGAAAACGCAGTCCTGCGGTCACCGGAAGGCCTGGTGTTGCAGTTATTGACCGGCGAGTACTGATTTATAGACGCCAGTATCAGCTTCCTCCGCGCAGCTGATCGAGGATCGCCTGATTTTCCAGCGTCGAAATATCCTCGGTAATCTCCTCGCCTTTCGCGATCGTCCGCAGCAGTCGGCGCATGATTTTCCCCGATCGCGTCTTTGGCAAATTATCGGCAAAGCGGATATCGTCCGGCCGCGCAATCGGGCCGATTTCCTTGCCGACCCAGTCACGTAATTCCTTGGCCAGATTCAGCGCTTCATCGCCGACCGGCCGTTCCCCCTGCAACACGACATAGGCGAAGATCGACTCGCCCTTGATGTCGTGCGGGCGACCCACCACAGCCGCCTCGACCACGCGCTCGTGAGCGACCAGCGCCGACTCGACTTCCATCGTGCCGAGCCGATGGCCGGCCACGTTGAGTACGTCATCGATGCGCCCCATGATCCAGAAATAACCGTCCTTGTCGCGGCGCGCGCTGTCACCGGCGATGTAAAAACGCCGGTCGAATTTTTCCCAGTAGGTGTCGAGGTAACGCTGGTTGTCTCCGTAGATGGTCCTGAGCATCCCCGGCCAGGGCTTGCGAATCACCAGAAAACCGCCCTTGTCCGGGTCGGTCACGGTATTGCCGTCCTGGTCGACGATATCGGCGAAGATTCCGGGCAGCGGAAGCGTGCATGAACCGGGTTTGGTCGCGGTCACCCCGGGTAGCGGTGTAATCATGATTGCGCCGGTCTCCGTCTGCCACCAAGTGTCGACGATCGGACAGTTCTCCTGGCCGATTACCCGGCGATACCACATCCAGGCTTCCGGGTTGATCGGCTCTCCCACCGTCCCCAGCAACCTGAGGCGGGACAAGTCGTAAGCGGCGGGGACATCGTCGCCGAATTTCATCAGTGCGCGTATGGCCGTCGGCGCGGTATAAAAAACCGTGACCTGGTGATCCTCGCAGATTTTCCAGAAACGGCCGCTATCGGGAACCGTGGGCGCGCCTTCGTACATGACGATCGTCGCACCGGCAGCCAGCGGGCCATAGGCCACGTAGGTATGGCCGGTCACCCAGCCCACATCGGCCGTGCACCAGAACACGTCCTGATCCTGCAGATCGAATACCCACAGGTTGGTCAGTTTGGCGTTTAGCAGGTAGCCGCCGCAGGCGTGCTGAATGCCTTTGGGCTTGCCGGTCGATCCCGATGTATACAAAAGGAATAGCGGATGCTCCGCGTTGAGCCACGCCGGCTCGCATTGATCGCTTTGGCCGGCAATCGCCTGATGCCACCATATATCGCGGCCATCTTTCATCGGGATATCCTCGCCGCTGCGCCGCAGGACGATGACTTTTTCAATGGTCTCGCAACCGCTTTCCAGCGCCTGGTCGGTAGCCTGTTTGAGTTGAACTACCTTGCCGCCGCGATGACCGCCATCCGCGGTAATTACCAGGCGAGCACCGGCATCTTCGATGCGGTCTCGCAGCGAGTTGGCCGAAAAACCGCCGAATACGACCGAATGGATGGCGCCGATGCGTGCGCAGGCCTGCATCGCGACGACCGCTTCCGGGACCATCGGCATGTAAATGACGACCCGGTCGCCTGCGACTATACCCAGCGACTTCAAGCCATTGGAAAACCTGCAGACCTCGGCGTGTAGATCACGGTAACTGAGCCGGCGAACATCACCCGGTTCGCCTTCGAAAATAATCGCGGTTTTGTCGCCGCGGTCAGCCAGGTGTACATCCAGGCAATTATGGGAAACGTTGAGCTCGCCATCACAGAACCAGCGATAGTTCGGCGCATCGCTATCGTCGAGGACAATCTTGAACGGCTTGTGCCAGTGCAGATGTTCCCTCGCCAGGTTCGCCCAGAATTCCTGCGGGTCCCTCTCGGCCTGCTTGCATAATTCCTGATAGCGCTGCGCATCGATTCGCGCTTCGCTGACAAATGAATCCGCAGGCGGAAACTCCCGATCCTCGCGAAGAATAGACTGAATATCCTGATTTGACATGCCTGACTCCTGCCGGTTTTTTTGCAGCATACCGTTGCGCTATCCGGCGGGCCAGTTGGCAGGCCGGATAGTCGAGTCAGGCCGCCTCCAGCAGGCTCCTCGTAATGGCCATCACCCGCTCCAGATAGGAAGCGCCAAACAGGTTCAGGTGATTCAGCAAGTGGTAGAGCTGGTACAGGCGACACCGGGTGCCGGCCCCCTCCGGCAAGGGCCATTCTTCTTCATAGGCTGAATAAAAAGACTCGCCGAAACCGCCAAACAGGCGGGTCATCGCGAGATCCGTTTCGCGATCGCCATGATAAACGGCGGGATCGAAAATCACCGGCCGCCGGTCGGCCAGCACCGCCTGGTTTCCCCCCCACAGGTCTCCATGCAGCAGCGACGGGGGTGGTTGATGAGATTCGAGCAGGCGGTCCAGCCTGTCGCACAACCGGTCGCCGAGATCCTGCAGGGGACCGGCAAAACCGTTTCCGGCCGCCATTTCGAGCTGCGGCCGCAAACGGCACTGCCTGTAAAAATCGGTCCAGGCTTCGTTCGGCGTATTGATCTGCGGCGTACTGCCGATAAAGTTGTCCGCAGGCCAGCCATGGACCCGCCCTTGGCAGCGGTGGAGCCGTGCCAAACAGCGCCCGAGTTCGCCATCCTCGCGCGGCCCGCCGCTCGACATTTCCAGCCATTCGAGCAGCAGGAAACTGAGCCAGTCGTCACCGGCGTAAGCGATCACCTCGGGCACCCTGATGGTTTCGGTTTGCCTGATCGCCTCCAGCCCATCCGCTTCCGCCGCGAACATCGGCAGCGACCGGGCATCGTTCAGCTTGAGAAAAAGCGGACCGCGACCGGTCTCAAGGCGATAGCTGGCATGAATATCGCCGCCGGTGACCGCGTGCAGGTCGGTATTTTCAGAAATGCCGATACCGGTTGCAGAGCGGATCAGGTCAAATAAGCTGCCATGATCTTGCGCCATCTTGGCCCCGCGGACTCAGGGTTGTTTTGCTGCGGCGGCGGGAAACTGGTCCGCCAGCCTGCGCGCCTGGCTCGATAGCGCCTTGCCAAAACCGGCTTCTGCATAGATCGCATCCAGGGCATCCGTATCGGGCGCCAACCGCCGCAGGCTGTCATCATCGAGCGCCAGGTCCATGTCGCAGGCGATCCGGGTCAGCCGCCGTGCGAAAAACGCAACGTCGCGGTTTTCGTCCAGCGCTTTCACTATCCGCGCCGCGCCCCTGATCGAAAGGCCCTGCACCTGGTCGAGATCCGCATACAGCGCCTCAAGGTCGGCAAACCTGCCCAACAGTTTTTCCGCGGTTTTTGCGCCGACGCCGGGGACGCCGCGGATGTTGTCCACGCTGTCGCCGGTCAACGCGAGGAAATCGGCGATCTGTTCCGGGTGGACGCCGTAATATTCCTTGATGCCTTCGTATTGCAATCTCCTGCGACCGGCAAAATCCCAATACTCGTCGCCCGGCCGCAACAATTGGGCCAGGTCCTTGTCGCGGGTAACGAATATCGAGCGGCCATCTCTTGCCCGCCACCAGGCTGCTAGGCTGCCGATGATATCGTCGGCCTCGTAACGATTGCTGGAAAAAACCGGCAGCCCCATCGCCCGGGCAACCGCCTTGCACCGGGAAAACTGGTTTTTGAGCTCTTCCGGCGCGGGCTCCCGGTTGGCCTTGTATTCGGGGTAGATCTCGTTGCGAAACGAACTGCTGAGGCTCTCGTCAAAGGCGATGCCGATATGAGCCGGTTTTTCCAGTCGCAAAAGCTCACCGAGAAACCTCGAAAACCCGAACAGCGCGTTGACTGGCTGGCCGTTGCCATCGGTCATGCTCTCCGGTGACACCGAATACCACGCACGAAAAATATAGATACTGGCGTCTACCAGGTGAAGGGGCGGACGAGCGGTGGTCGTTCTTGCAGACGAAGACCCGGCTGGCACAGCTCAGGCCCGGACGCCCGCGAGTTCATTTTCCGCCAGGTGATCCTTTAGCCGCGCATGCAGCGGGCTGCTGCGCGGGAAGTGGGCCAGCAGGTATTCCATCTGATCGGCCATCACCAGGCGGCCCTTCAGATAGATGTACTCCGCGTAGTTCGGCGTAAAGGGGATCGCCAGCAACTGCATCCTTGCCTGCTCCGGAGTCATGTCGGCCTTGTGATTGTTACAGCGGCGACACGCCGTCACCACGTTGGTCCAGGACTCCGTGCCGCCCTGGCACATCGGCGTAACGTGATCGCGCGACAAATTCCCGTCACTGAATCTCTTGCCGCAATACAGGCACAGCCCGGCGTCGCGCCTAAACAGCGCATGGTTGGACAACGGCGGCACATAGTGAGCGCGCACTTTTCCCATGATATGGGTATTGCCCAGGGTCGCGATGATGGAATTGACATCGATCAGGCTGCGTCTTCCGGTCTGGGCGCAAATGCCGCCGCGCAGAGTGTAAAGGAGGCTGCCGCAGGCGTATGAAACACGCCCGCAGTGATAAAGACGCACTGCGTCCCGGTAGTCCACCCACTCGAGCGGCATGCCGGAAACATCGGTGCGCAGGACTTGTTGGCTTAGCGATACGGCCATTTGCGCGGACCCCGATGATCTGTTGCCGCCTCATCTTGCCGAAACCGGCGGCAAATGAAAACCCGTTTCGGCAATCCGCGGTTCAAACGCGGGGGGAAAACCCTTATTGTGTCGTCTGCCCGCAGACCGGCCGGCCAAAACAGGAGACTTGAATGGCGCTCGCACTGGGAGTAATCAAAGAAACCCTGCCAGGGGAAACACGGGTCGCGATGATTCCCGAAGTAGCGGCGAAATTCTCTGCGCTGGGCGCGAAAATCCTTATCCAGAGACACGCCGGAGACAAAGCCGGCATTCCGGATAATGAATATACGGACCACTGCACAGCGCTGGCCACAGCCGAGGAAGTCCTTGCACAATGCGATGTATTGCTGGCCGTCCAGCCACCGCCGGCCGAGGTCGCCGCTGCGCTGGGAAAAGGCAAAGTGCTGATCGGGTTTCTCGCCCCGTTTCGCGAGCAGGAATTGCTGCAGACATTGCGCGACCGAGGCCTGACCGCGTTTGCCATGGAGTTGATCCCGAGAATTTCACGGGCACAGTCCATGGATGCGTTGTCTTCACAGGCGGCTATTGCCGGCTACAAGGCAGTGCTGATCGCGGCCAATACGCTGGACAAGTTTTTCCCGATGCTGACCACGGCGGCCGGCACTATCCGGCCTGCGAAAGTACTGGTCATCGGCGCCGGTGTCGCCGGTCTCCAGGCATTGGCGACCGCACGCAGGCTGGGGGCGGTCGTCGAAGGTTACGACGTGCGCTCCGCAACGCGCGAGCAAATCGAATCGCTGGGCGCCCGCTTCGTCGATACCGGTGTCAGCGCCGAGGGCGAAGGCGGTTACGCGCGCGAACTGACCGAGGATGAGAAAAAGACCCAGCAGGAGGTGCTGGAGAAGCATATCGCCCTGGCGGACGTCGTGATAACAACGGCGGCGATACCCGGCCGGCCGGCTCCGCGCATTATCAGCGCGGCGGCGGTTGCGAACATGAAGCCCGGCGCCGTTATCGTCGATCTGGCCGCCGAGACCGGCGGCAACTGCGAGTTGACGAAGGCGGGTGAAACAGTGGAACACGATGGCGTACGGATCGTCGGGCCGGTCAACCTGGCCGCGGACCTGGCGAATCACGCGAGCGAAATGTACGCCCGTAATCTTTTTAACTTTCTCAGTCCCGCGATTATCGATGGCGAACTCAGTATCGACTGGGAAGACGAGGTCTTTGCGGGGGCCCTGCTGACCCGCGATGGCGAAGTCATTCACGGACCCAGCCGCGAGCAACTGGCCGACCGGTCAACACAGGGGAACAAGCAATGATTGACGGATTTATCGCGCTGTATATTTTCATGCTGGCGGCGTTTACCGGCTACGAGATCATCGGAAAAGTACCGGCCATTTTGCACACGCCGCTGATGTCCGGTTCAAACTTCATACACGGAATTGTGCTGGTTGGCGCGATGGTGGCGATGGGGCGTGCGGAAACCACGCTGGAAATAGTCATTGGTTTTATCGGCGTGTTCCTGGGGGCCGGTAATGCGGCCGGCGGCTACGTGGTGACGGAACGCATGCTCGAGATGTTCAAAAGCAGCCGGGAGAACAAATAATGTTGTCCTGGTCCCCCGAACTGGCTGACAAGATGATCCAGGCCAGTTATTTCCTCGCGGCCGTACTTTTTATCATCGGCCTGAAACAAATGAGTTCGCCGGTCACCGCCAGGCGCGGCATCATCTGGGCCGGCATCGGCATGCTGGTTGCCACGCTGATCACTTTCACCTGGCCGGACATGCACAATTTCCCGCTGATGCTCGCAGCCATCGGCGTTGGCGGCGCGGCCGCCTGGATCAGCGGCAAGAAAGTGGCGATGACCAACATGCCGCAAATGATCGCCCTGTACAACGGCATGGGCGGTGGCGCGGCCGCGGCGATCGCCGCGGTCGAACTGCTGGGCGGCCGCGAGCACGGGGCCATTATTATTACCCTGGCGGTGCTGGGTGCACTGATCGGCTCGGTATCCTTTTCGGGCAGCCTGATCGCCTTTGGCAAATTGCAAGGATTGATCCGCAAGCCTTTGCGGTTCAAAGGCCAGCAAATAGTCAACCTGCTGATCCTGCTGAGCGCCGCGGTCGCCGGCGGCATGATCGTCACCGGACACACCGACGGCATCGGGATCGTCATCGTGTTTTTCGGCCTGGCATTGTTGCTCGGCCTGACCATAACCTTGCCGATCGGTGGCGCCGATATGCCGGTCGTTATTTCGTTGTATAACGCACTGACCGGGCTGGCGGTTGCCTTCGAAGGATTTGTCCTGCAAAACGCGGCGATGATTATCGCCGGTACAGTCGTCGGCGCTGCCGGCACGCTGCTGACACAACTGATGGCAAAGGCGATGAATCGCTCACTGGCGAATGTCCTGTTCAGCGGCTTTGGCGATTCCGACGTCGCCGGCGGCGGCGCAGATGTCCAGGGCAGCATGAAACCGATCGAGGCCAACGATGCCGGCGTGATGATGGCATTCGCCGACAAGGTCATCATCATCCCCGGTTACGGCATGGCCGTGGCCCAGGCGCAGCACAAGGTCTGGGAACTGACCCAGGTCCTGCTGGAAAGAAATGTCCAGGTTAAATTCGCGATTCACCCGGTCGCCGGCCGCATGCCCGGGCACATGAACGTATTGCTGGCCGAGGCCGGCGTGCCATACGACCTGATTTTCGATCTGGACGAGATCAATGCCGAGTTCGGGACCGCCGATGTCGCGCTGGTTATCGGCGCCAACGATGTCGTGAACCCCGCGGCGCACAGCGACCCGGCCAGCCCGATTTATGGCATGCCCATCCTGAAAGCGGAGAAAGCGAAAAATATCGTCGTGATCAAGCGCGGCCAGGGCAAGGGGTTCTCCGGGATCGAAAACCTGCTGTTTTTCCTCGACCAGACGCGCATGCTATATGGCGACGGGCAAGCCGCCACTGGCGAGCTGATCCAGGCGGTAAAGACATTCTAGCCAACCCCGCGATGGCAATTAACAGTCCATCGGACTGCTAATTGTGATGGCTCAGACCCGAACTGACGGTTATTGCCAAATTTGATCGCAGCTTAATGTCCGATTGCGGCGATAAACGGATGTTTGCCTAACGATGGGCTCGCCCTCAAAACCACCGATTAACAATAGTATAAAATGGCAAATCGCCGTACGATGTCCCGCTATCCCTCATCGCTCGGCTCGTTCTCTTCGGCAGGTTTCAGCGCCTCTGTGTCGTTGCCTTGCGCCGGTTCGCTACCCTGCCCCAGATCATCAGCCTGCTCCGGCTCGGCTTTCCGACCCGCATCATCGGCCTGCCCGCAGGTCCAACCCCATCCCTGGAGCTTGGCGATCAGCTCTTCGGTTTTCCTTTCACAATAGCCAGTTTCGTTCAGGGCGCGCCAGAGCACCTGCTGCTCACCCGGCGCCTCGGTATCCTTGTAGTAATGCACCTCGCAAGGAACGGTCACGCCCGCTTCGTAGAAGATTTCGACGCGCCTTTGCAGATCTCCATAAGTACACTGGTAGGCTTGGGGGCTTTGTCCGAAGGACAGGCCCGGTAGCATCGTCGCGAACAAGACGGCCAGGAATTTATTGCTCATGTCGGTCACCTGCATCAATTAACAACAGAGCGCCAAGTATAACAAAATGGATGCCCTTCCTAGACCTGGCTTGCAGCCGCTTCGTGATTTTGCTCCGCGAATAGTCTGCTCTCTTTGCTGGCAATGCCCTGTCGGGGTTGCCCGCATTTTCGCCTGCAGCGTCGACTTCAGGCTAAGATGAGACCAGACCCTTTTCCAGGCAAATCGGAGGCTGAGCTTTTTTAATCTCGGTACGTTTTTCAATGCGACGGGCACCATTGTTCATCTGGCTTGGCGTTACCCTTCACGTGGTCTTCTTCGTCCTGATGTTGATGGGCGTGGAACCATTTCTGCACTTCTTTTATCTGTTTGCGTGGTGGACCTTCATTGCGGTCATCGGGGTCATCAATGCTCAGCGCGGCGGCAATTCGCTGATTTTTGGCGCGAGCCAGCAACTGGCGTGGGTGACCGGCTTTTCCGTAATCGTGTGGCTGTTCTTCGAAATCTGGAATTTCTGGCTGCACAATTGGTTCTACGTCGGCGTGATAGAACTGACCTGGTTACGCTGGCTGGCTTATGCGGTCTCCTTCGCCACCGTGCTGCCGGCGATCCTCGAGGTGGATACGCTGCTCGGCAACCTGGGACTCGTCCGGCGTGTGCCCGGACCGGTGATCCGGGTTTCCCCGCGATTGCTGAACGGCTGTGTGCTGGCTGGCCTGCTGATGCTGACACTGGTCGTACTGCTGCCGCAGTACTTTTTCCCACTCTTGTGGGTGGGGATCGTTTTCATCCTCGACCCATTGGTCTACCGGCGCGACCGTGTCGCTTCGCTGCTGGGCCAGGCAGCCAAGGGTTCCTATGCGCGCATGCTGCGGCTGATGCTGGCGGGACTGCTGTGCGGAGTGTTGTGGGAATTCTGGAACTACTGGTCGGGCGCGAAGTGGATTTACGCGATACCGCTGTTCGATTTCTGGAAAGTGTTCGAGATGCCGTTGGCCGGCTACCTTGGCTTCATGCCTTTTGCGCTGGAGTGCTATCTCTTCTGGCAGCTTCTGCGTCTCGCCAGGGAGACTCATGCGGCGACGGATTGGCGAATCTTGTCGATCATCGCTGCCCTGGCGGCGATTTACTGCGCGCTAGTTTTCAGCGGTATCGACAACATCACCGTGCTCTGAACTTGCCTGACTGGTAGTGCTTTTTGCAAGCGTTAAGGCCAGTACACGCATTGCGTACATATCTGCGGCCTGGTCTTGCCGCGATAAGGCGGGCGGATGAGTCAAGCCCGTATTGTCCACCTCTCGAACTCAGCAGGGCTGATATGCTCTGTCAGGTCGAGTCTGGATCGACACAGTTATTCGTCAGTTTCCGCTGGCGCCATGGTTTCTTCTTCGTCGCGTTCCCGCGATAAATTTTCGCGCATTTTTCTGCGTTCCTCGGGTTTCATGCCTTGCATACGCTTGCGCATCTGCTGACGTTGCTCGGGCGTCATTTGCTCCATGCGCTCGCGCATATCCTGCCGGCGGTGTCTCATGCGTTCGCGTTGCAGCGGCGACATTTGCTCCGTTCGCTGACGCAATCGATCATGTTGCCGGCGCAATCGATCACGTTTTTCCGGAGCCATCCGCTGCATGTGCTGTCTCATCTGCCGACGCTGTTCGGGCGAACTTCTTTGCATTCTGTATCGTAAAGCCTTCCTTTGCTCCGGCCGCATATTCTTGAATCGCTCCAGATTTTTCCGAGCACGTTGCCGCTCGCCTGGCGCCATGTCTCGCAACATCCGGAAGCGCTCTTTGGAATTTTCCCGCTGCTCGGGCGTTAACTGAGACCAGCGCTTCGACCCGTCGTACAAGCGTCTACGGCGTTCCGCCGGCAACGAATCCCACTCGCCTTCAAAGCGCTGCAACAATTCCTGTTGCTCCGGGGCCAACTCATCCCAGCGGGCGTTGTCCGGGTCGGCATGCGCAGTCTGCAAGCAGGCCAGGGCCAGCAACACCGCCAGGAAGCATCCCTTGCTAAACCCGCCCATTCGCCTGCGCACGTTCATCCATCAATCCCCCCGTCGTCTCACTCTGTTCGTTATCCAGCTCGTCGAGCAAGAGCTCCTCTTCCAGTTCGGCCCATTCCAGGAACTCCAGGTCCTGGTAAAACTCGATGCTTTCTAACGCCACCAGCAAGTCCATGCTTTCAAACATTTCCGCGTCAGGCACTTCCGGCTGCGGCCAGCGGGACCAGACCAGTGCGACGACGAGGCTGGCCGCTATCGCTGCGACAGCCGGCCAGTTCCTGCGCTTTGCATGGGTCATTTCGAGCAGCGCTTTTTCACGGGCCTGCGCCAGCCGGGACAACCATTCCTCGCCCAGCCGTTCGTCCCCACTACGCAGCGCGGTGCGGGCTTGTTGCTCAAACTTGCTTTGCTCGTCTTTGACGTCGTTCACCATGCCTCTCCAAGTTCTTCACGCAGCGTTTTCAGCGCCCGGAAGTAATGCGTTTTAACGCTACCGGCGCTGCAGCCCATCGCGGTCGCC
>JACZVC010000038.1 GCA_022572885.1 Pseudomonadota bacterium
TCGGCGATTTTTCGACCGAGCTGTGTGGCGGCACCCACGTTCGGCGCACCGGCGATATCGGTTTTTTCAAGATTACCCAGGAAACCGGCGTGGCCTCCGGCATCCGCCGGATCGAGGCGCTGACCGGCGAGGGCGCCATGGCCTGGTTGCAGGCGGAAGAGGATGCGATCAATGCGTTGGGCGGGATGCTCAAGGCCTCGCGCGGGGAACTGGCCGGCAAAGTGCGCAACCTGGTCGAGCGTAACCGCCAGCTCGAAAAAGAGCTGACCACGCTGCGTGGCCAACTGGCCAGCGGACAGGGCGCAGACCCGGTCAGCGAGGCGGTGAACGTGCACGGAGTGAAAGTACTGGCCCGGCGTATCGATGGTGCAGATGCAAAAGCACTCAGGGACGCCGTGGATCAATTCAAGAATAAACTGGGCAGCTCCGTGGTTGTGCTCGGCGCGGCCGATAACGGCAAGGTTCGCCTGGCAGCCGGGGTCAGCAAGGATCAACTCAAAGTCCTCAATGCCGGCCAGATTATCGGCATCGTGGCCAAGGCGGTCGGCGGCAAGGGCGGCGGCCGGCCAGACTTCGCCCAGGCCGGTGGCAACGATCCATCGAAGCTGGATGAGGCGCTGGCCAGTGTTTCCTCGCTGGTCGAGGCTGCGCTCAGCGGCTGATCGTGTCGTGCTGAGTTGAGCAAGCCTGTGACATGTCACTGATCGTCCAGAAATACGGCGGTACCTCGGTCGCGTCGGTGGCGTTGATGGAAAACCACGCGCGGCGCGCCATGGAACTGCGCGAACAAGGCCACCAGGTGGTCCTGGTCCTGTCCGCGATGGGGGACAGCACCGACCGGCTGAACGATCTGGCCAATAGCGCCTGTCCCGATCCCGATCCCAGGGAACTCGATGCTCTGCTGGCCACCGGCGAGCAAGTCGCGGTATCGGTCATGGCGATCATATTGCGGCGCCTCGGTTGTCCAGCGCGCTCCTATACCGGCGCCCAGATTGGGATTCGGACCGAATCGGTCCCCGGCAAGGCCTGCATTACCGCTGTCGATACCGAGGTACTTAGCCGCGATATCGATGAGGGTTGTATCCCGGTCGTGGCCGGGTTTCAGGGTGTCGATGAACAGGGCAATACGACCACCATCGGGCGTGGCGGCTCGGATACCACGGCCGTCGCGCTGGCCGCATCGCTGGGTGCCGACGAGTGCCAGATCCTGACCGATGTGGACGGCGTTTATACCACCGACCCACGCATGGTCCCGCAGGCGCGGCTGCTAAAGCACCTGACATTTGAGGAAATGATCGAGCTCGCAGGCCAGGGATCACGGGTGCTGCAGAACCGTGCAGTGGAATTCGCCAGCAAATACAAGGTACCCTTGCGGGTGATGTCCAGCTTCCGGCCGGGCAGCGGAACGCTGATCAGTCTGCAGGAGGCGGATGTGGAAGCACCGGTGGTGTCAGGGATAGCGTTTAACCGGGACGAGGCGGAAATTACCGTCACCAGCATTCCGGACCAGCCTGGCATGGCGCTCCAGCTTCTCAAGCCGCTTTCGGACGCGCGCATAGATGTGGACATGATCGTCCTCAATGCGCCCCGCGACGGTCACGTGGATATCAGTTTTACCGTTCACCGGCAGGATCATGAGCGAGCCGGTGAGCTGGTTCGGGCAGCGGCGGAAGGCATGGACGGCGCCGCAGTCCGCACCGAAGAAAGGGTGGCGAAGATATCGGTAGTGGGCGCCGGGATGCGCTCGCATGCCGGTGTTGGTGCGATTCTGCTGGCGGCCCTGGCGGAGCAGGGCATTAACTTGCGTATATTGTCCACATCGGAAATTCGCATCTCGGTGCTGGTGGACGAGGCAAGACTCGAAGACGGCGTACGCTGTTTGCACGACGCCTTCGGACTGGACCAGGAACCCGCGGCCAGGCAAGGCTGAGCGGACCGGTCCAACCCGGGCAGCTAGGAAGCCTGGGACTAAAGGAATAATAAAAGAGGGATCGCCCGAAAAGGGCATGGAGGATAGCAAGATGCTGATTCTGACAAGGCGAGTTGGAGAAACGGTGGTGATAGGGACAGATGTAACCGTCACAGTGCTGGGGGTCAAAGGCAATCAGGTCCGGATTGGCATCAACGCACCAAAAGAAATATCCGTACACCGCGAAGAGATTTTCATAAGAATTCAGAAAGAACTGGCCGCAAAGGCAGCGGCGGAGGCCGCGGCCGACGCCGACCCAGAAGACGCCGAAAGCGATACCTGACAGCCGATGGCAAACCCTTTACCAGAGGCGGGCGTGCCAGTATCATTTGCGCCCCTTTGCTGGTCCAAAAGGCAAGAAAAGGAGAGAACGGAGACAGTCCGCCGATACAGTTATGAAAATGGTCGATGATCGGAGCGGACTGACCTTTAGTAAATTGACAGGAATTCCGCAAATGCCCTGACGAGGCCAAGCGAAAGTTTCGAAAATCTGGCACGAGTTGCCAGATCAAAAGCAAGAACGGAGAGGTGGCTGAGTGGTCGAAAGCGCTCCCCTGCTAAGGGAGTAAGGGTTAAAAGCCCTTCGAGGGTTCGAATCCCTCCCTCTCCGCCATCTACAATTTGAAAAAACAATGCGCCCGTAGCTCAGCTGGATAGAGTACCTGGCTACGAACCAGGCGGTCGGGAGTTCGAATCTCTCCGGGCGCGCCATATAAATCAAAGGGTTACATCTTTTCGG
Source organism: Pseudomonadota bacterium (assembly GCA_022572885.1). NCBI lineage: Bacteria > Pseudomonadati > Pseudomonadota > Pseudomonadota bacterium. The sequence continues at coordinate 2,709 of JACZVC010000038.1, forward strand.
GTGTAGCCCTTTTACGTTTGGGTAGCACTGTGGGTAGCAATTGGGCAGGAATCTGCTCAAAAATGATGTTTTTAGATCCCCAGACCACTCACTGCCAAAACTGACAAAAGGTCTGTGATTACCTATGTCCGCTTTCGACGGCGGTTTTAGTCGGATTGTGATACGAGGCGTTATCGTGGAAGTCTCCGCCTTAGCATGAGGTAAATAAAGTATGAACCAACGGCGGCGCTGACGTGTTTGACTGAATGACCGCCAACTACTTGCTGTGTGAACGAGTAAATCTCTGCATCATAGGCCTCGAAATATTTCGCCAGCAGGTAAAATACTAATGCGTATATCAGATATCTTTGATGCGTATAGCGGCCAGGAAACAGCAACAGGACGACAGGAATGGTTAGCAGAGGTATCAACTGAATCCAGTAATAAAATCTCAAATCGTCCGCAAAATCCCAGTACACCACACTGGCAAAGCCCAGTAGCAAAGCCGGGATCAATAGCGTCCTTTCCAATCGCTCGCTGACATGTTCTGTCAGGATGCCGATAAATAAGCCCATGAATCCGATCGTCATGGGCAGTCGATCCCAGACCAGGGTCCCGCTGCTCGGGCTCCAGTGATAATAGCCGGAGCCCAAAGCGACCACCGCCACACCAAGAAAAAAGATCGTCCATGACCACGGAGCCTCTGCCGGGCGATTTCGCCGACAGAAAATCTGTCCCACGATACCCACGAAAAGGAAGGCGAGATTTGAGGCGACGTTGAGGAAGTTGGGAATACCCAGCCAAGGCCGTAGATCGGCAAAATTGTGATAGGCGAGGCTTTGGCGCATCGGCTCCAGCGACATCATGCCAACGAATGAGGCCAAGACGATCAATAGCAGTAGCAATTCACGCCAGTAATTTTTCATAGCTGCCTGTCCGGCGATATTTGAGGCAGGGGCCGGACGTTCAAATCTTCTCACCCGACCATTTACCAACTTTCCTGTGAAGGTCGCACGTCAACTTCAAATGACCAGGCCGAGCGCGGTTGCTGTGATAGAAAATATGCGGTCGTAGCTATGTCATCCGGGTTCAGCGTTTCGGGTGCCTCTACGTGAACATCTGAGGCCAGAGATTTGACGCCGCCATCGATGATGATGAGTGAAACGTGGATTCCGCTTGGCCAGAGGTGCCGGGCCATTGCCTGGGCCAGACTGCGCTGAGACGCTTTTGCCGGCGCGAATGCAGTGGTAAACGGCTTGCCGCGCAGAGACGCGGTGGCGCCAACAAATATGATGGTGCCGGCCCTTTTCTCTTTCATCGATGGGATGACCTCTTTGGAAACAAGGAACGCACCCATCGTGTTAACGCGCCATGACTGTTCAAAGTCGTGTGCGCTCAGCTCTTCTATGTTTCCCCACACCCCGGAACCGGCGTTGTACACGAGTACATCAATCTCTCCCATATCGGTGCGAACTGCTGAGAATGCAGTTTCGACAGCTGATGGGTCGGTGACATCGCAGGCGTAAGCCTTGGCCGATTCAATTTCGGCCGCGAGGTTGCTGGAATACTCAATCTTTCGAGACAACAAGGCGACGGCGTATCCTTCCGAAGCGAATCGCCGCGCAAACGAGGCACCGTTCTGAGGTCCGACACCCACAACCGCACATACAGGTTTCGTCATTTGAACCTCCCTCTTGCGCTAATCATTTCGATTTCCCCAGGCCGGTTGACTTTGTAACTCATCGGCGTATTTTAATAAGCGGAACCTTGGAGTGCGCAAACACCCCAAGGCCCCTAACCTTCGCCAGCAACGGTATGCTAGCAATGGCTAACGCTGATGTTATCAACATTAAGGCACGATTACTCATACGGGTGGTCGTGCTTTTTTGTGCCTGCTGGCTCTTATAGGAGCTAATCATGACTGGAAACAATTATTCAGAGGAAAACAGTAAAAAGGTCGCAGTTCGTGCGAGTAAGCGCATTACTTCCCACAGAAAGGAACTAGACTTACGGGAATTGATGTTTGCCCTTTATTGTAGGCGGAATGGGCTTAACCCTTGGAACGGAACTCCATTGACGTCGAACAAGGGGGGTGCGTCATGACTAGCAGCAATCATTCAGAAGAAGCCAATAGAGTGGCCGCAATTCGTGCTACGGATAAGCTCACTAAAAATCTCGGACAAATAAAAATGCTGAGCGATTTGTTGTCGGGGGCAGAAGATCCAGGAGATGAACAAACAATGCGCACAGCCGGAGAAACTATTTTTGGATGGGCGTATGACGCCGAGCAAGCACTGACCACACTATCTGGTCGTTGTCATGCGTTAGAGGGTACCCCAAAAAGCAAAGCCACGATAACGCCGATTGACCAAAGCTAAACAGCGATAAAGGGCCAAGGACGGCCCTATGGGTAGAGCCCAGGATGATGGGTGATCGTGTATCTCAGGCGATCTGAGTCGGTCGTTTTCCGCGTTTCCCTTGAACAGCACTGATACTGGCGCAATAATTCGCCAATGAGCTGGCGAGACTTTATTCCGCAAGATCGGCTGGATGAATTCGACGACGACACCCTGCAGGTGGTAAAGGACAAATTGCAGGCCGGCCTTTACTCAGGAAAACACAAAGACCACGCGGAAGACTATGTGGCGGGGCGCGAGGGTGATCTCGAAGCAAACGTGGCCAGGAAAAAAGAACGCATGACAAAAGAAGTGATGCTATTAAAGCGCGTGGGATTTGTCGTTGCTGTTGGCCTGCTCATCGTAGCGGTTGTGGAAACTTGCTCCGGTCAATGACGCGGGGCGATTGCCAAATGAGCTGGCACGACTGGAGAAATCCGTATGAGCACCACTGAAAGCGAGTTAAAAAAGGCGGTTCGCGACGCCGAGGAAAGAGTACAAATCCTGAGAGAAAAACTCCTCGAATTTACCGCAAACATTAAATATGACGATCAGAGCCATACTGTTCCAGAATCTGATAACGAGAAATGGATCAAAGTGTCCACCGAGCTCGAAGAAACGGAAGCCGCGTTAACAGACGCGCAGTCGGAGTTGCTCTATTTCATCAGCGGCAATCGCTGACCAAAAACTTGGTCCACTACAACAATTTCCACTGGCACGATTAATTATGAGCCAGGGACGGCCCTCTAAAGACCCTGTAGGACATGTCAGATGGCCCAATGCACGAATGATCGTCCTGAACCCCTACCCGACATATATCTAACTCGTAGCCCCGCTTCTTGCGGGGCTTTTCTTTTGGGCTATGTCCGCTTTGCACCCGATAGCTGCCGTTGAGATGGTAGAGTCTTGAACGGCGAGAATCGACTGCGATTTCAGTCGGTCGAAAATCTATCACTTGACCTGCCGCTCTTAGGCGAAAGCGACTGCTCAAGAGCGGGAAGATGCTTTATCGTTGGTTTTCCGTAATACGAGATATCGTCATGTATCAGCCGGTTTAATAATGTTTTCCATTAATGCATGCCCCATGCCCGAAGGCGCTCTTCTGAACCAGTACCGCAATAGATCGCCATCCGAAGATGCTGAAGCCTATACTGATTGTTTTTCAGTGGACATCGATGGGGCGGTGGTACTCTCCGAATTCGTGTTCTCGTTCTACACCACGCCGGTGTTCAAGCTAGAACGTGCAATCCTAAAGCACCTCGCTGCCAAACCGTCGTCTGACTATGAGGCCAAACAACTATCAGACGGTTCGATCGACGCATTCGCGGCTTGGACTGTGGAACAGCGGACAGAAGAACAACTATTGATGCGCGACTATCGAGGGCGAACCCGATCCTGGTTTATGGTTTCACCGATAGTAGCTACTGGCCAACCCAAGACGCTGTTATTTTTTGGTTCAGCGGTCGTTCCAGTAGAGAATAGAAAAACTGGTAAGCTCGAGATTGGCAGCGGATTCAGCCTCCTGCTTGGATTTCACAAACTGTATTCGAAAATATTGTTGTATTCAGCCAAACTGCGCTTGGCAAAAATGCGCACGTAAGATCAACAATTATATTGTGGCAGCCCGGAGTCGGGTAGAGTGTCGCCTTTAATCCCAACTATTGCCCGATATGATGAGGGAGCCGTGACATGACGAAAATTGTCTTGTATTACAACCAGAACTGCCCCGATTGCGTACGACAAGCAAAACGAACGGCTCAAATGGATTGGTTTCGCCGAGTTGACCTATCAACAGAGAACTCACCGCTAGGGGAAACCCCCGTCGGTGAGATCGTTGTTGTTGATAGAAAAAGCAGTAAAGTCTTTACAGGGGTCTACGCAACGCGCATATTGTGCCTGCAGGTGCCCGCGTATTTTCTGTACGGTCTTCTTCTCTTCCTACCGCTGGTAAGGGATAAGGTCGGCGGTCAAAAGCCGGGATGTAATGGCGACGCCTGTGAAATTTGAAAAATATGCGTTGCTTGCAATAATTGCGTTACATCTGATTGTGCAAGTTACTCATGGGTATAGTCATTCTGTCGCAGGTGTAGAACACACGTCACTGCAACTAGTATTCATTCTATTAGTGATCACAGTCGCGCCCCTGGCCGCCGCATATATTTCCTGGACGGGCAACATTCGAAATGGCGCTGACCGATAAGCAACGTGCTGTTATCAATGGAGTAATAACCGGCGCGATTATAACCATAGTGGTGCTCAGCGCCGGAATCGCATTCATCCCGACATCATTAACACCGGACTCCACTGTAGGCGAGCGACTGGCCTTCACGTTGAAGGCGGATATTTTAGTAATAGTGTGGCTGGTCCGTTGTATTGGCATGGTAGGGCAACACCGGTTTCACACACCTGAAGACATCAATGGCGCAGGCCTGACCACTGGAACGCCGCAAGCGAAAGTACTGCAGGCCACACTGCAGAATACGCTTGAACAAGCGTTACTCGCGATTGTGGTGCATTTGATATGGGCCGTTGTCATGCCGGTATCCTGGATTTCAGGGGTTTTGGCAGCAGCAGGGCTATTCTTCGTTGGCCGCTGGCTGTTCATCCGTCGTTATGAAGGCGGTGGGCCTTCACGTGCATTGGGATTCGCGCTCACGTTTTACCCGTCGCTCGTTATGCTGCTGATCACGATCATTATGATTGTGGTGAGATTGGTGACCTGAATAATTCTGTATATGGCAGCTAACGATTGTCGCACGGTAGGTTCTCGGCAAGTTCGCGCTTCGATCTCCGAGTGACCAAAACTGGCCGAAAGCGGACATTCAATCTTCATCAGTATGCGAAGCTACTTGCGGGCGTACGTGGTCGTTCCTAATTTGCAGCTTCGGCCCGCACCTCAATCCTAAATGATGCCGCCTTGACAGTATCGGGCCCTGCTGTTGGAGCGCCGGGTTCGCCTTGCGTCAGCCGCTTGAACGCGAAGTCCAGTGTCTGGCCCCTTCCCACGTAGTACACCCCTGGCGCGGTGGGCGCTTGGCTAGTCCAGTCAAAGCTGCCGCTCGGTTCGGAATTTGGCTTGACGGAGTTGGCCATTCCCTTCCATAAACCCTGATTCGGAGGCCAGGCACCTCGATCGGCCGCATCGGGCACCCACGCGATATAAATCTGCACATTGCAACCTGGGCATTTACCGGGGTCGGTTACAGGTCCGATCTCCCAGTTCCCTGTCATTTGTACCGTGGCGCCTGGCGACACTACCGCCGTATTACCCGAGAACCGGCCGTCGCTCACCGACTGAATAGCCGTGTTCCAGAAACGGACCGAGCCACGGTGCATGCCATACACAACGTCTGTGCCCGGTTCAAGTACGACCGAAGCCTTAAACGGCGGCGGATCTGCGGGAGTGGCCGTCAGGTATTCAGGCCTGCCGGCTATATAATTGATTTCCGACTTCTTACGACCGTCTTCAAACCATTCGGTCTCGACGCCCTCTTTCTTGCCGTGGACGACGGTACCCTCTAATTTCTTTTGACCATTTTCGTACCAGTAGGTCACGAGGCCTTCTGTCACACCGAAAACCTTCCTGTACTCAACTTCTTTCTGTCCGTTTTCGTACCATTGAGTCGTTTGGCCGTCTTCCGTGTCATCGCCAACCGTTGAAACGCGCTCCCTTTGTCCATTCTCGTACCAGAGGGTTTCCTGCCGCTTTCCATTGACCCAACGTTGTTCGGCTCTTAGTTGACCATTGGCGTGTTCGCTCCCCAGTTCTTCGGCGTATTCAACTTGTGTTCCGTCGACAAATTTCTCTTCAATGAAGGCTTGCCCATTGCCCGTCCAACGAATCACCTCGCCCGTGAACTTGCCGGACTGGTAGCTTCCCTGAAATTCGACCTGTCCTTTGTCGTTCCACTTTGTCGAGGGGCCCTCCTGTTTTTCTTGCCCATGCACGTAGTTGTCTTCGGATTTTTTCAGTCCGTTCCAGTAACCGGTGGTCACCAGACCATGCGGAACGCCATCAACCAGCATCGCTTCCTGCTGCAGGTTGCCGTTTTCGTACCAGGACGCAGAGATACCGTTGGGCACTCCATCGACGAGGGTGCTCTCTGTTGCCTTATGCCCATTTTGGTAATAATCCGTTCTCAGCCCGGTGAGGATCCCGTCAACATAGTTCGCTTCGGTCTTCTTTTGCCCATCTTGGTAATAGTCAGTTCTTAGTCCTGCGGGCCTTCCGCTTTCGAAGCTTCCCGAAAACTGCATTTCACCGTTAGCCCACCATCGGGTCGTCAGACCCGCGGGCTTCCCGTCAACATAGTGCACTTCGGACTTCTTTTTCTTACGCGAGCAGACTTCCCGGATCAAACCTGAGAAAGGAGTATCAGAACCAAGTTTATAGATCAGTCCGTCTTGTCGTCTCTCAGTCTGCTCGACGTCGATCGCCTTGCTGTCTCTGGCGACGGCAGCCTTGGATCCACCGCTTATTTGCAAGGCCTCTTCCGCCTCAGCATGAAGTGTTAACTTCGTGCTGCTTTCATCCCAGGTTGTTTCACCTTGACCGCGCCCGTTGACGAACATCTCTTGAGATTTCATTTGACCGTTCGCGTACCACGTTGTGGCTGCCCCTGTCCCGCCGTCCCTGCGCGAGAACGTGTCTTCGGCTCTTATCTGGCCGCTCTCGTACCAGCTTGTTTCACCTTGACCGTGCCAATTGACGAAGGTCTCTTGAGTTTTCATCTGGCCGTTTTCGTACCACTCTGTAACAAGCCCGTCAGGACCTCCACCATTCGTGTTTTGGTCCGATTTCATTTGCCCATTCTCGTACCATTCCGTTATATGACCTTTAAGGCTGCGATCGACTTTTGTTTCCCGTTTCTTCTGTCCAGTCGGGAACCATTCAGTCGTCGAGCCGTCCGAACGACCGTCAACGATGTTTGCAGCCGCCTTTGTCTGTCCGTGTGCGTATTTCTCGATGACCAGTCCAGTAAAAAGTTCTTCAGGACCTTTCTTGAAGAAGAGCACCTCGCGCCTTTTCTCCACCTGGTCCGAGCTTATGGAAGACGTTGAACTAGCGGCACTTGTTTCCGGGGCTGATTCGCCTTCACCGCAGCCACTGCCAGACTGATGCTGCATATTGCCCGCCTCATCCCACTCCGCGGAACATTGCTTCTTTCCGTTGCTGAGCCAATGCGTCGATTTCATCTGCCCATTTTCGTACCACTCGGTTACATACACCGACTTATCGGCACTGCGTTTCGCTTCACGCGATTTCTGCCCGTTTCTGTACCAGCCGACGGTACGGACAGGGAGCCCTAGCTCGACTTGAATTGAGGATTCCTTTTCTCCGCTCGGGTAGTAGTCGACGACGGCGCCTGTGTACGGCGTATCAGAGCCTTTCTCGTAATAAACATTCATCCGTTTCTGGTCGACCTCGTCGACCGTAACCGACACCGGGGTTGAGTTCGAAGAGTTGCTGGGGTTGCTGCCGCATCCGGCGACAAAACTGAACAAAACCAACGTGCCGAGAACAATAAGCGCTTTCATTTTCGTTTCCCCAATGATGAGAATTCACTTTCGGATGAGATTTTGAGTTCTTGAACCTGACAGACTATACCAGTTGGAAAATGAATCGAACGTGAACGACCGCTCGCTTCGGTGATAATCGACAGATTCTTAGATGAGATCGCAAGTGCGATTGAACGGCCGCTTCTGGCCGAAAGCGGACAACAGTAGAACCACGCTCAAGTAAGGTGAGAGACTAGCCAGTAGAGAAAAATAAGGATCAATACCGTCACAAGTATTGCTGCCACCACTGGAAAAAAGATAGCCCAAGACATACTGCCACCTTCCGAGTTACTTCTTAAGTGTAGGAGAAGATTGGTCAATTTGCGTCACCATATAACCTGAACCTCTACGGATTTCATGCCGTTTTTCTACCGCGACGGGAAAAGTAGACCCGAACGACACATTTGAGGGCACTGTACGCGATTTTTGATGACACCTAAAACACCTTAACCTATTGATTGTATTGGTATTTATCGCCTAAAAAGGCAATATGAGTGATTTTCAGATCGAAGTTTTTCCCTTATATAAATCAATGACTTACAAGGGGCTAAATTTAGCGTCTGATCGGGTCCAAACCTGATTCGAGACTTGGCTTGGCTGATCTGCATATTCCGGTTTCGGCTGCCGAGGGCCATACAGGCTTTCATGCGGGAGTGGATCAAGCGACTGGGGTAAACTAAAATGTCTCGGCTAATCTTGGCAAAGGTTTGAGCTATGTTGCTAAAAGAAAAAAAATCCACGCACCTTGTCGAAATTCTGGATCTGGAAGAACTTTTCTCTCCCTACAAAGACTCCGTGTCGGGCAGTCTCCAGTACGGTGAGGAAGCACAGGATCCTGAACAGTTCATCAAGTCTGAGCTTTGTTTTCCTTCTGGCGAAGACTTACCTCGTTGTTGGACGGACCCGCACTACCGGGACGAGGAATTGCGCCGTTGATTCGGCTCTCTTATGTGCGAATGGTGGTCATGGCTCTGCCATATGTTCTGACGATGACGACCACTGGATTCCTGGCGATCGTTTATTTTCTGTAATCGGGCTTCAAATGATTTAACTTGTCAATACCGAGCCTTTCATCTGCCCGGGAGGATCGCGGCCAAGAGCATCTCTTCTCAATCCCGCCAGAAGTACTTAAACCGGTTGGCTGGTGGTATCGCTTACCAGTGTGGCGCCTAGATGCCGTTTAGGGGAGGAGGAGTCCATACCATTGCTTTGTGTTGCGTCGACCGGTTGAAATCGCAACCCAAAGCGGACACTCATTAACGGTTAATATTCACGCTATCGCTGGGAGGCCGCGTCCAGGTCTTTCAGAAACCCGTTGAAACCCTTGGTAAGCTGTCCGTCCAGGGCAACGTAACCTATGATCTGCCCGAGTAAGCCAAACTTCGGCTTGTAGGCGTAGTTGACGCTTACCTCGGTAGCGTCGTCCGTAGGGCTAAGAACGAATGTGACTTCACCGTGGGCGATAGGCAGTTTTTTCGCCGAGTCGATGCTGATGACCATGCGGCGTGTATCGTCCCATTCTTTGACGGTTTCTTCGAGTTCGCCAAATGGGGCCAGATCGCAGTGCCGTTGTGCGCCTACGCCGCCCGTGCTGTCGGACGTCGCGAATGACTTCGTGACACCTGTGTTCCACGTCGCAATGTTCGGGAAGTCGGCGAGCACCGCCCAGACTTTTGCAGGTGCCGAGGGGATTCGCCTGCTTACTTTGATCGATCGCATCTTCGGTGTACTCCTTGGTTTCGATATCGGGCGGCGACGATACGCAATATTTAGGTGATATTAGCGGCCTGCCGATGTTAAGTGAAGCGCCATTCCGCGACGCTCGTGGTGTCCCAAAACACCGCCTCCCAGGCTTGGGCTGACATTGGGTCCAGTCCTTGGGGAGCTATCGGCCTACTAGCCGTCGGAACGAGTATTTCCGAATTGGAAAACCAAGTTTAGCAGTGTACTTTCCAAGCTACGTTAGAAGCGAACGGCCGGTATTGGCCGAAAGCGGACATTCCGGAAGTGCTGATCTAGACTGCTTCTAATGTCCGCTTACGACCCAAAGCGGACATCGTGCGTGCGAGCAATTAGACTGTAAGAATTGGAAATCTAGGGGGAGGCCACCATGCTCCACTCGCGCCCCATCTGGTTCGCACTCGTCCTTGTGACATTGGTGCTGTTGAATACCGCCGCCGCCCAAGACGACGACTTGCGCATCATCGAGTTCGAGACCACCGAGGTCACGGCTCCCCATGTGGTTGTTTCCCCCGATGGGGAATTTCTGATCCTCACACTTCTCGGCAAACTGTTTCGCTTGTCAAGCGAAGGCGGTGAGGCAATGCAACTCACCTTTGGACCCTATTTTGATACCGACCCCGTGATCTCCCCCGATGGCAGTCTCCTAGCCTTTACGTCAGACCGGGACGGGAGCGAAGGCAACATCTTTCTGCTGAATCTGTCGTCCGGAGAAATCCGCCAAGTCACCCATGAGCTGTCCGCCGCCCGGCCAGCGTGGACTAAGGATGGCGAGGGCCTCGTATATCTGAGTTTCACTCGCCAGGCCCGCGACTCGCCTCAGCCCTGGAAAGTCGGAGAGAGTCCGACACCGACCACGCCGGCCGTCATACGCCGGCTAGTGGTGCATGGGGAGGGGGACGTGGAAGCGGTCACGGTGGACCCCCAGCTCATCCGGGCCGTATTTTTCCTGCCTGACGGTCGTTTGGCATGGACGGTGATCGAGCCGAAATCGGATGATTGGAATTCCAACCCGGAAGCCACTACCCGAGTCGAGGTGATGGATGAAGGGGGCACCCTATCGACCCTTCGGACGATTGCCGGTTACCCCGATTGCTTCGCAGCCAGCCCCACCGGCGACGGGCTCTACTACCGGCGCTCGCATGTGTTCTGGGATTCGTGGGTTCCCGCCTCGGAGGACTTGGTGTTCGTCCCTGTCCAAGAGGGACCCGAGATCTTCATCGCTCCATTATCGCGGCGACGGGGCTGGGCCCGGCGGTTTGCACCGGCACCGGAGAACGGAGACATCTATTTGGGTGAAGCAGGACGAATCTGGAAGATCGATGTGTCGAGTGGCGCCTGGGAGCCCATACCCTTCCGCGCGAAAGTCAGTCTCCAGGTTCGAGACCCCGTTCCACCGCTCAAGCAGTCCTTCAGTCCAGCCGAAACGCCGGTGCCGGACCCCGTCCTCTTGCAACGCGTTCGCGTGTTGGATTTCCGCGCGGGAGGCTTCGGGCTGGAGACGTCTCTGCTGATCCAAGAAGGCCGAATTCTCAGGATCGGCCCGGAGCCCAGGCCGCTCCCCAGCGAAACGACGATAGTCGATACCCAGGGCCGATTCGCCATTCCGGGGTTGTTCGACCTGCACATCCACGGTGGAGATCCCGAAGCCTTCCTTTCATACGGGGTCACTTCGGTACGCTCTCTGGGCTGGGGTTGGGAAGAATCCGCCTCGGCACCGCGGTCGTTCTCGACGGAGCCAAACCTCGGAGCCCAGTACATCGGCAGCGAACAGGATGCTCGGAGCTATGTCCGCTTGTGGAAGGACCGTGCTGCTCAGCTCATCAAGATCTACAACACGATATCGAGGCCGTTGCAGCGTGCTGCTGCCGAGGAGGCTCGCCGGCTTCGTCTTCCGGTTGCTGGGCACGGGACCACTGTACAAGAAATTACCCAGAACGTAATCCTGGGCTACTCCTTTCTCGAGCATGCCGCAGGCCCGAGTCGCGTTTACAAGGATGTTCTCACGATGCTTGCCATGTCGGGCACTCGTTGGGATCCGACCCTGGCGGTGCGCGGAGGACAGGCCCTCCTACTGCGCGACGCCCCCGGACGTCGGAAAGAGGTGCCAGCGTCCGTCCCACTCGTGCCGCCTTTCTTGCGTCAACTCGACACTCAGCTGCTCCGTGGGTACTGGGCGGACCAACTGGCCGCGGTTCGTGACGCACATCGCCTCGGGGTGAAGCTCCACGCTGGAACCGATCAAGGCGCGGGATTCCTGCATTGGGAGCTGGAGTATTTTGTCCAAGCTGGACTCTCGCCGCTCGAGGTGCTCAGTATCGCCACCCAGGAGGCGGCTGAAGCGGTGGGTGCGGAAAACGAGCTGGGCACACTCGACCCCGGCAAGCTGGCCGATTTGGTCTTGCTCGACGCCAATCCCCTGGAGGACATCAAGAACACCCAGACCATCTGGCGGGTAATCAAGGGTGGATGGATGTTTGACCCCGAGGCGATGCGGCCGGACCGGAATTAAAGGGAACGTTCAGGCGATCACTGGCCGTCACGTTTAGGCTGAGCTTGTTATGTTCGCTCCTGGCCGTTAGCTGCCCGTCGAATTAGCCTTTTTCGAGCCTACTGAATGACCGCTTTTGAGCGAAGCTGCCGCCCGGGTATACAAAGAACGATTGCATCGATTATCTGGGATTATCGAGTACGCGAATTGACCGCAACTATCCGGCGAAATATGCATCGCTGCTGTTGAAACCACATAGTTAGTAACCAAGTCGGCCCCTGCCTCCCGAATCCAGGTCTTGGATGTTAACTGATTGTTTTTAATGATTAATCAGGAGTCGTCCACGGACAACATTGCAGTACTGTGCATAACGATGCAGGACTGAGTCCCGCAAAAGTCCCGCAGCCATCGGACTCGCGAACAGATCGCGAATGTCTGCTTTTCCCGAAAGCGGTCGTTCAAGCTTCACCGAAATCGCAAAAATGACAGGCCGCTAACGGCCAATAGCGGACGTTCGCATTCGGGTTTCGAGGCCCCATGGCTGCGGGTGCTTTGCGGTTTTCTTTATGGGTCCAACGCAATTGACCCTGTCATCAGGACATCGCTGAAAGTGTCCGAATAACCCGGAGCAGGTCAAAGCGTGTGATGGCTCCGACGATCTTGCCGCCTTTGACCACGGGTAGGCGCCTGAATTTGTTATTCTGGAATATGCCAGCGACATAGTACATGACCACCGTTGGAGGCACGGTCACAAGCCTGTTGCTGGCACCGGGAGCGGAGGGCAGCATCCGGGTGCTCTGCTTCTGTTCCTTCCAACCCCATTAACTGTCCCAAACACCCCACTGCCTTGAATCAAACGAGCCGAGGCGAGACAACTACAAGGCTACTCAGATACCATCTTCGTACTTGAAGGAGACCTTCACTTTTGCCCGATAGGTGTCAACTTTGCCGTCCTTAATCTGCATGTCGAGTTGGCCGATCTCGGCAATGCGCAGGTCTCGCAGGCTCTGCCCCGCTTTCTGGACTGCAGCTGCGGCAGCCTTCTCCCAAGATTCAGTGCTGGTTCCCACTAACTCGATCACCTTGTAAACATTTTCCGCCATTACCTACTCTCCTCCCAGTAACTGGGCGTGAAGGAACATTCAATCGACTTCGAAGCCGATTTTCTTGTGACTCCCATCGCAGAAGGGCTCGTTCTTCGACTCGCTACGACGACATGGTGTCGCCATCGCCATCTAATTGATATTCTACCCCCAAAAGCGCCGAATAAGACGGTTAATTAGAGCTAATCCCATTCGAGTTCCTTGTAGTCAAAGTCTTGCTCGATGGTGGGCTTGACGACCCGGAAATAAGGAGACACGGCGAAATCTCTCGGAGTGAACAAGCTGTGATGCCGGATGTGTAGAATTTCCAGCTCCGTGTAACGCTGCTCCGACTCACTATATTTTTTCTCACGACGCACATAGGGAAGAATCGGATAACCTATCGACTGAAAGGCAAGAGCGATCATCGTTGAACAAATTATACGTGTCGGTTCACCGCTGCCCAGTGCCAGCATGCGCCGACGCCAGCGAACTGGCACAGGCGGCGTGGGAAGCAGGTAGCGCGCCAAGTCAATTACGTTCTTCAGGTCATAGGCCATGCCGATGCGGTCCAGGACGAATTTCAGAAGGCGCTCGCGGTCGTCCGCCGTCAGACCAACAGGCCGACAGATTCGGGTATTGAGTCTCCGGTATTTCACTAGTGGTACGGCGATCACCCCATGCTCGAGATCGGCCTCGACCAATACATTCTCTCCGGTGCCGCTGCCCGAGGTGCCCAGCGCGTTGCCGACGAAAAGCGCTGCGTGGGACCAGGTGGACTGAGTAAGGTACTTGACCGCGACGCTGAAACGTTGATTGCCTTCCACGAGCAATACGTCCCCCGGCCGCAGGTAATCCGCTAGGACATCCGGCTCCTGGAAGGAGAACGCCTCGTAACGGGCCGACGGCGCAGTCAAATACTGCACCAGCCAACTCATCAGCTTGTCGCTAACCCATCGCATGTCTAAAATTCATGCAATTTACACACGGTTCGGACCACTCGAGCCACTGTCTTGTTCTTGATCGATGTGGGTCATCCGAGGTGTACGAACAAATCCAAGATGCGCTATGTCGGGCGGAAAGAACACCGCCCAATTCCATTCGAGGAACAAGCGTACTTTACGTGCTAACGTCGGTATCTTCAGCAAATAAGTTCCTCGCCACAACAA
>JACZVC010000039.1 GCA_022572885.1 Pseudomonadota bacterium
GCGCGCAGATGATCGACATCAACATGGATGAAGGCATGCTCGATTCTGCAGCGGCGATGCAGCGTTTTCTCCGCCTGCTTGCCGGCGAACCGGATGTGTCGCGGGTGCCCGTGGTGATCGATTCCTCGCGTTGGTCGGTGATCGAAACCGGACTCAAGTGTATCCAGGGCAAGGGCATTGTTAATTCGATCAGCCTCAAGGAGGGCGAAGCAGAGTTCCTGCGCCAGGCGGGTCTGGTCAGGCGCTATGGAGCCGCGGTCATTGTCATGGCGTTCGACGAGCGCGGCCAGGCCGATACCGTCGAAAAGAAACTGGCGATCTGCTGGCGCGCATATCAGTTGCTGACCCAGGACATCGGATTTCCGGCGGAAGACATTATTTTCGATCCGAACATTTTTGCCGTCGGTACCGGAATCGAGGAGCACGACGATTACGCGCGGGCGTTTATCGAGGCGACCCGTCAGATCAAGGAGAGCATGCCCGGTACGCTGATTTCAGGTGGCGTGAGTAATGTGTCGTTTTCCTTTCGGGGGAACAAACCGGTGCGCGAAGCAATGCACTCGGTGTTTCTTTACCACGCGATCAAGGCCGGCATGGATATGGGCATCGTCAATGCCGGGTTGATGGCGATCTACGAGGACATACCACGGGAATTGCGGGATACGGTCGAGGATTTGATCTTGAACCGCGGCGAAGGCGCCACCGAGCGGTTGCTGGAAATGGCCGAAAGCTTTCGCGACAACGGCAACGCCAACTCCGCGACCAGGACCCGCGATATGAGCTGGCGTGACCGGCCGGTCGAAAAACGCCTGGTACACGCGCTGGTCAACGGTATCGACCAGTTTATCGAGGAAGACACCGAGGAAGCCCGTGTGCGGGCGGTGCGCCCACTGGATGTGATAGAAGGTCCGCTGATGGATGGCATGAACGTGGTGGGTGACCTTTTTGGCTCGGGGAAAATGTTTTTGCCGCAGGTCGTCAAATCGGCGCGGGTCATGAAAAAGTCGGTCGCTCACCTGATGCCCTACATGGACAAGGAAACGACAGGCGGCACCAAAAAAAGCAAGATTGTGATGGCCACGGTCAAGGGCGATGTGCATGACATCGGCAAGAATATCGTCAGCGTGGTCCTGCAATGCAATAACTTCGAGGTCATCGATCTCGGGGTCATGGTGCCCGGCGAAAAAATCCTGCAGACCGCCAGGGAAGAAGAGGCCGACCTGATCGGGCTGTCAGGTTTGATTACGCCGTCGCTGGATGAAATGGTCAACGTCGCGGCGGAGATGCAGCGACAGAAAATGGATACGCCGTTGCTGATTGGCGGTGCGACTACCTCGCCGGCGCACACTGCGGTCAAGATAGATCCTGGCTATGACGGGGCGGTGGTTTACGTCAAGGATGCGTCGCGCTCGGTCGGTGTGGCGCGCGCACTTGCCTCGGCGAAGACCCGGGCTGATTTTTCCGCAAAGGCCAAGGCCGATTGCGCGGCACGGCGCAAGCGTCATCAAGGCAAGTCCCGGAAAGCGCCACGGCTGACCCTGGAGCAGGCCCGCGAAAGACGTTTGCTGACCGACTGGCAGGATTACACGCCGGTCAGGCCGCAAAAGCTGGGGGTGACGGCGCTGGACGATTATCCGCTGGCCGAACTGGTGGATGTGATCGACTGGATGCCGTTTTTCAATGCCTGGGAGTTTCACGGGCGTTTCCCGGAGATTCTTGGTCATCCGCGCTTCGGTGAAGCGGCGAGCAGTCTCTATAAAGACGCCCGCAACATGCTCGAGCGTTTGGTCAGCGAGCAATGGTTGCAGGCCAGGGCGGTGTTCGGGTTTTTCCCGGCCAACTCGGCCGACCACGACGATGTCGTGATTTACGCCGACGACCGGCGAAAACAAGTCATCGACAGCGTGCATTTTCTGCGTCAGCAGAAAATAAAACCGCAGGGTGCGAGCCAGGATTGCCTGGCAGATTTTATCGCGCCGGCCGGCAGCGGGGTCAGCGATTACCTGGGCCTGTTCGCGGTTACTGCCGGCCATGGCATTGGGGATCGCGTCGAAGCCTACCAAAAGGCTAACGACGATTATTCGGCGATCATCCTCAAGGCTTTGGCCGATCGACTGGCCGAAGCCTTTGCCGAGCGGTTGCACCAGCGGGTGCGCACCGAATTCTGGGCGTATTCCAAAGACGAGCAGTTCAGTAATGAAGAATTGATCCGTGAATCCTATACCGGCATTCGCCCGGCGCCAGGTTATCCGGCCTGCCCCGATCATTCAGAAAAAGAAATCCTGTGGCGGCTTGGCGCAGTGGAGCAGCACACCGGGATCAGCCTGACCGAGGGCTGGGCTATGTGGCCCGCTGCCTCGGTCAGCGGGTTTTATTTCTCACACCCGCGCAGCCGGTATTTCGCAGTCGGCCAGATCGGTCGCGACCAGGTCGAGGACTATGCGCGCAGAAAGGGCGTCAGTCTCATGCAAGCCGAGAAATGGCTGCAGCCAATGCTCGGCTATTCCACTTCTACCCTGACCGCAGATTCGATGATCACGGGTTCGACCGGCACATCCTGATGCATGCCGACACTGCCGGTCTTGACGTCCGCGATCGTGTCAACCACTTCCATGCCTTCTATTACGCTCGCGAAAACCGCATAGCCAAAATCACGAGCGCTATGATCCAGAAATGCATTGTCAGACAGGTTGAGAAAAAACTGGGAGGTCGCGCTGTTGGCATCCTGGGTCCTCGCCATGGACAAAGTGCCGCGCTCGTTTTTCAGGCCGTTGTCGGCTTCGTTGAGGATCGGCGCCTTGGTCTGTTTCTGATTCATATGGATGTCGAAGCCGCCGCCCTGGATCATGAAGCCCGGGATAACCCGGTGGAAAATCGTGCCGTTGAAAAAACCGGCATCGACATAGTCGTAGAAATTTTTCACGCTTACCGGCGCTTTGCTGGCGTGCATTTCAATCTTGAAATCGCCCATTGAGGTCGAAAATACAATCATAGGTCTGGTCCCTGGTCCTTTTTGTGCAGGTGTCCGGCAGCCACTCGCGGTAACCCGGCAAGATCCTGATGGCCGCATACTTTGTCAAAACCCGCGGCAATGAGCAATTCCAAAACAGACGATTGCTGATCGAAGCCATGTTCCAGCAGCAGCCAGCCTGGTCTTTTCAGATGGGAAGCCGCGCCTTCGATGATTTCGCGAATCGCGTCCAGCCCGTCTTTGCCGCTGGCCAGCGCCAGCGCAGGTTCATGCGGCAGATCACCTTGCCCGAGATGGGGATCGCCATCGGGGACATAGGGCGGATTGCTGACGATCAGGTCGAAGTTACGCCGCGCAACTGCCTGGTACCAGCTTCCCTGCGCCCAGTCGATATTTTGCAGCGCCAGCCGATCCTGGTTTTCCCTGGCGACCCGCAGCGCATCTTCAGACACATCGCTGCCGGTCACCCGGCAATGGCTGCGTTCACGGGCGATCGCCAGGGCAATGGCGCCGCAGCCCGTTCCCAGGTCCAGCACTTCCAGTTCGTCGCCCGGCGGAAGCCGAATCAAAGCCTGCTCGACCAGCGACTCGGTCTCGGCGCGCGGGACCAGCGTTGCCGGCGTAACCTTGAGCGGTAGCGACCAGAATTCACGACAGCCGATGAGATAAGCGACCGGCTCACCGTTGCGCCGCCGCCCGAGCATGTTCCTGAAAACGCCGTATTGTTCCAGGGTCAACAAGCGCTCCGGGTACGCCAGCAACTGGCTGCGGCTGATACCTGCCGCATGGCCCAGCAGAATTTCCGCGTCGCGCCCGGCTTCTGTGTGTGCCGACAAATCATCGCGGGCAGCCGCCAGCGCGACCGCAAAAGATATCTCGACAGGATCTGTTTCCGGCATGCGCCTATCTTACTGCATGGCATACAATAGGCGTTCCCCGGGCTATGGATTTCTGATGAAGGTTTTTGAGAGCGCGCTCGATATGGTGGGTGAAACGCCGATGCTGCATATCACGCAGATCGACACGGGTCCCTGTGAGCTATACCTGAAGCTGGAGATGATGAACCCGGCCGGCTCGATCAAGGATCGCATCGGCATGTCGATGATCGAAGAGGCCGAAAAGCGCGGCGATATCAAACCGGGCGACACGATAGTCGAGGCCACCGCCGGCAATACCGGTCTCGGACTGGCGCTGGTGGCGGCGCTCAGAAGCTATAAGCTGGTGCTGGTATTGCCCGATAAAATGAGCCAGGAGAAAATATTCAACCTGCGCGCGATGGGGGCGGAAGTTGTGCTGACCCGATCCGATGTCGCGCGCGGGCACCCGGAGTACTACCAGGATCTTGGCCGTTCCATTGCCAGGGAGCGTGGCGCCTACTTTATCAATCAGTTCGGCAATCCCGACAATCCATTGGCCCACGAGACCACGACCGGCCCGGAAATCTGGCAGCAGATGGGCGGGCGGCTCGATGCCGTGGTGGTCGGTGTCGGCAGTAGCGGAACGATCGTCGGGCTTAGCAAGTTTTTCAAACACACCGCGCCGGAGGTGGCAATGGTGCTGGCCGATCCGCAGGGGTCGGTACTGGCCGATTACGTCAGAACCGGCGAGCTTGCAAAGGCGGGCAGCTGGCTGGTCGAAGGCATCGGCGAAGATTTCATCCCGGATATTTGCGACTTGTCGATGGTCAAAAAAGCTTACTGCATCAGCGATGCTGAATCCTTCGATACTGCGCGTACCTTGCTGCGCAAGGAAGGAATACTGGCGGGGTCTTCGACCGGGACCCTGCTCGCCGCTGCGCTGAAATACTGCCGTGAGCAGAGCGAACCCAAACGCGTGGTCACCCTGGCGGCCGACACGGGGAACAAATACCTGTCCAAGCTGTACAACGAGTTCTGGATGGAAGACAACGGCTTTATCCAGCGCCCGGTTACTGGCGATCTGCGCGATTTGATCGGCCGGTTGCACGAGGACCGGGCGACGATCACGGTCGGGCCTGTCGATATACTCACCACGGCGCATAACCGTCTGCGCAACGCCGGTTTTTCGCAGCTTCCGGTAATGGATGGTGGCCAACTGGTCGGCGTGTTGACCGAGTACGACATCATCACCTATGCATTCGGCCAGCCCGAGCGCTTGACAGACCCGGTAGAAAAAGCGATGAAAACGGCTTTCGTCCAGGTAGACAAGGGGACCGCGGTCAACAGCCTGGTTTCCATCCTGCACGGTCAGCCATACGCAGCGGTTGTGGACGGCGAGAAATTTCTCGGGCTGATTACCCGGGCCGATGTATTGAACCACCTGAGAAAACAGATCGGCAGGACGCCAGCCTGAGCGCATACGAGGAACGACGAATGAGCAAGGACCGCAAGAAACTGGGATTCAACAGCCTGACCATCCATGGTGGGCAACGACCGGATCCGACGACCGGGGCGATCATGCCGCCGATCTACGCGACCTCGACCTATGTGCAGGAAAGTCCCGGTGTGCATCAAGGTTTTGAATATTCACGTTCGCACAACCCGACGCGGCAGGCTTTCGAGCGTTGCGTGGCAGCGCTGGAAAACGGCACCAGCGGTTTTGCCTGTGCCTCGGGCATGGCCGCCAGTGGATTGATTCTCGAATTGCTCGACAGTGGCGATCATATCGTCGCCATGGACGACATGTATGGCGGTACCCTTCGCATGTTCGACAAAGTCCGCAGGCGTTCCGCTGGCCTGGAGTTCAGCTACGCCGACCTGACGGTTGCCGGCGAGTTGGAGAAAGCCCTGCGCGACGATACGCGGATGGTCTGGATAGAAAGCCCGACCAATCCGACGCTGAAGCTTGTGGATATCGCGCAAACGGTCGAGATTGTCGCGGACCGGGACATCCTGGTAGTCGTGGACAACACCTTTGCCAGCCCATGGGCGCAACGGCCGCTGGAACTGGGGGCCGATATCGTCGTGCACTCGGTAACCAAGTACCTGAACGGTCATTCGGATATGGTCGGCGGGGTTATCGTGGTTGCGGACGAGGAGTTGAACGAGAAAATCTGGTTCCTGTCGAACGCAATCGGTCCGATCGCGGGGCCGTTCGACAGTTTCCTGGCGCTGCGCGGGCTAAAGACGCTGGCCATCCGGATGGAGCGATCGAGCGAAAATGCGATGCAGATCGCGCAATACCTGGAAACCCACGACCAGGTTGAATCCGTCGTTTATCCGGGTCTGGCCAGCCACCCGCAGCACGCACTGGCGAAAAAACAAATGACCGGGTTCGGCGGTATCGTCACGTTCTTCATCAAGGGAGGCCTCGATGCTTCACGCAGCTTTCTCGAACGCTGCCGATTGTTCGCGCTGGCCGAAAGCCTCGGCGGCGTCGAAAGCCTGGTCGATCACCCGGCGATCATGACCCACGCCTCGGTCCCGGCGGACATGCGCGCACAGCTGGGGATCAGCGACAGCCTGATTCGTTTGTCGGTGGGCATAGAGGACATCGATGACCTGATCGCGGATCTGGAGCAGGCCTTTTCGTCTTGATGGCGCCTTATTCTTCTGTCATCGAGGCCAGCTGATCCGCCTGGTATTCCCGCAACAACGGCTCGATGATGGGTTCGAGATCGCCCTTCATAATGTATTCCAGCTTGTACAGCGTGAGATTGATGCGGTGGTCGGTCACGCGTCCCTGTGGGAAATTGTAGGTCCGGATTCTTTCCGACCGGTCGCCGCTACCCACCAGCAGTTTGCGTTGGTCGGCCTGTTCGCTGCGCTGTTTTTCCTGCTCGTCGCTCAATAAGCGCGAGCGCAGCAGTGACATCGCGCGGGCCTTGTTCTTGTGCTGCGATCGCTCGTCCTGGCATTCAACGACGATCCCGGTAGCCAGGTGAGTAATGCGCACGGCTGAATCCGTCTTGTTGATGTGTTGGCCGCCGGCACCGGAAGCCCGGTAGGTATCGATCCGCAGATCTGCATTTTTTATTTCGATTTCTTCTATGTCATCCAATTCAGGCAGTACGGCGACCGTGCAGGCGGAGGTATGAATTCGCCCCTGCGACTCGGTTTCCGGCACTCGCTGAACGCGGTGCACACCCGACTCGAACTTGAGTTTTGAAAACACGTCGCGGCCGACGACCCTGCTGATGATTTCCTTGTAACCCCCGTGTTCGCCTTCGTGCTCGCTGAGTATCTCCACCTGCCATTTTTTCTGCTCGGCAAAGCGGCTGTACATGCGAAACAAGTCGCCGGCAAATATTGCCGCTTCGTCGCCACCGGTACCGGCACGGATCTCGAGGAATACATTGCTGCCATCGTGCGGGTCTTTTGGGGTCAGCAGCCGGGCCAGCGATGCTTCCAGTTCCTCTCGCCGGCTGCGGGCCTTTTGCTGCTCGTCATGGCCAAGCTGCCTGATTTCCGGGTCGCTGTCGCCGGTCATTTCTTCGGCAGCCTGGAGATCGCGGATAGTACTTTCGTATTCCTGATACCGCTCGGCGAGCGGTTGCAGGCGGGCATATTCCTTTGACAGTTCGCGGAATTTGGGCTGGTCGGCGATCACCCCGGCATCGGACAGCAGCTGTCCCACTTCCTCGCAGCGCTCCACCATGCCGACCAGTTTGTTTTCCAGGGATTCTTTCATGAGTCGCCATCGTCCTTATCCTCCAGCGCAAACAGTTTTTTTGCGGCCTGGACCAGTTCCAGGTCGCCTTCTTCGCCTGCCTGGCGCAGGCGGGAGCTGGGTTGATGAAGGAACTTGTTGGTCAGTTGTCTTGCCAGATGATTGAGAACGGTTGCGGGATCCTCGCCGGATGCGAGATCGCGCCTGGCGTCGTCGAGAACCTTGTCGGCGTCGGCCTGGGCAAGCGCACGCAGGCTGCGAATCGTTGGCACGGCGTCGAGTTCGCGCATGGCCATCGCGAAACCGGCGGTTTCCGCCTGGATGATCTGGCGGGCTTGTTGCGCGGCCTGCTCCCGGTTTTGCAGGTTTTCCTGGATCACCTCGCCGAGGTCGTCCACGGTATAAAGATAAACGTTTGACAGGTCGGCGACGGCAGGGTCTACATCACGAGGTACGGCGATATCGACAATAAACATCGGCTGGTGGCGGCGCTTGGCGAGGGCTGCCGCGACGGCCTCGGCAGACAACAGCGGCACCGGGCTCGACGTGGAAGTGATAATGATATCGGCTTCCGCCAGGTGAGCGGGAATCTCGCCCAGCGAAATGGCATAGGCGTCAAAGCGCCGCGCGAGTTCGCGCGCGCGGCTGACCCGGCGATTGGCGATCACCATGCGGCCCAGGTCGTTGCTGTGCAGATGCCGCGCGGCCAGTTCGATCGTCTCTCCGGCGCCGATCAGCAGCGCGGTACGCTCGTTCAGACGGGAGAAAATCTGGCGGGCCAGCGAAACGGCGGCATAAGCGACCGATATCGGGCTGGAGCCGATTTCAGTGCCCGTACGCACCTGCTTGGCGACCGTAAAAGCGCGCCGGAAAAGCCTGCCCAGCAGTGGCCCGATGGTGCCGGCTTTTTCCGCATGCTGAAACGCGTCTTTGAGCTGACCGAGGATCTGCGGTTCACCAAGAACCGCCGAATCAAGCCCGGAGGCCACCGAAAAAACGTGCTGTACCACCGCGTACTGCTCCAGCGTATACAAACAAGAGCTTGCGTCGTCGGCCAACTGGCGGTCTTTGATTACCCACATAGCGACCTGGTCCGCTGCGCCCTCATCAATAGAACAATAGAGCTCGGTCCGGTTGCAGGTGGAGACGATCAGCGATTCCTTGATCGCCGGTTGCCGGCAAAGATCCTTCAGCGCCGCGGGCAGGTCTGCGGGCGCGTAAGCGACCTGTTCACGGACCGCCACAGGTGCGCTACGGTGATTTATTCCAACGACAGCGAGCGACATGCAAGGCATTGTAATGAAAGCGCCGGGTGATGTCCGGCCGGGCAGGCACTGGGTCGGGGCAACGTAGCGCGTTTGCCGGCCAAAACCGGCACAATGGACTGCACAGGCCACGGATTGGCGGGTCAACAGTCAAACCAAGACCACAGAGGATGTTTTATGGAAGTCATGTCACGATCAGCCGTTTGCTTGCCGCTGCTGGCTGTTTTTTTCGCCAGCGTGCTGATCGGCTGCGCCGCGCCAGGGTCGTCGGACTCCGCTGTTCCGGTTCCCGCCAAAATTAGCGATGCGGCCGAGTCCGATCATCACTTGTTGCTGGCCGAACTGGCCTTGCAGGATGGCGCCTACGGTACAGCCATACGCGAATACATTCTGGCTGCACAATACAGTGACGATCCCGAACGCGCCTCGCAGGCGACGCGGATCGCCTATCAACATGGTTTTCTCCGCCAGGCGCTGGTTGCTGCCACCTACTGGCGCGAACTGCGGCCGGAAGAAAAGGCGGCGCGGCTCAGCGTAGCGCAACTGTATCTGCAACTGGGAAACAGGAAAAAAACGACCCGTGAATTCAGCGCCATCATAGATAGCGAGGAACAAGAACGGGGGCAGCTTTTTCTTGAATTGACCGCAATATTTATGGATGGCGACGGACCCTGGCTTGCCAGCCAGGTGATGGCAGACCTTGCCCGGCCTTATCCGGACTTGGCGCAGGCGCGTTACGCGGTGGCGGCGCTGGCCATGAATGCAAGCCGTTTCCAGTTGGCGCTCTCTGAGGCCAAAATAGCGGTGGAGCAAGATCCCGATTGGCTCGCCGCCGCTACTGTGCAGGCGCGTGCGCAAATTGCTTCGGGGCAGATAGAACAAGGGCTGCGTTATGCCGACGACCTGGTGCTGGACACCCGGGATGACGGGGTGCGTCTGGATTATGCCTTTATGCTGATGAGCGTTGGCCGCAACGACGATGCACGCTTGGAATTGATGCTGTTGCACGAGGAAACCGGCTCGGCGGGCGCCTTGCGTGCCCTGGGGTTCCTGGAAATGGACGGCGGCAGATTTGAGGATGCCGCCGCTCGATTTTCACAGCTTCTCGGCAGCGGAGAGTACACCCATGACGCTTTTTTTTATCTGGGTTTGATCGCCGAGCGCACGGAAGACTATCCGCGCGCGATGCGGGCGTATGCAAGGGTCAACGTGGGCTATAGCGCGATCGCCGCCCAGGCCCGCCTGGCCCATTTGATGAACCGGCGGGGCGACGGCGAGAAAGCCCTGCAACACCTTGTGCAATTTGGCGCCCGAAATCCGGGCTTTCGGGTCGATATGATGGTGGCGCGAGCTGAATTGCTGGGCGAAATGGGGCGGTACCCGGAGGCGCTGGATTTGTACAGGGAAGTCCTTGAACTGCGACCGGCGGACGAAGGGACAGGCTATTCGATGGCTTTCATGATGGAGTCGTCGGGCGACCTCAAATCCAGCATCAAACAATTGCGATCATTCGTAAGAAAGCGGCGCTCTGACCCCCTGGCGTTGAATGCATTGGGCTACACGCTGGTTGCCAATACCGACCGGTTGAAAGAAGCTGGCCGATACATCAATGAAGCCGTCCGGCTGGCGCCCGTGAACGCGGCGATTATCGATTCCAAGGGGTGGTTGCATTTTCGGACCGGCGAATATGAGCTGGCGCTCGAGTACTTGCGTGAAGCCTATGCGCTGGATAACGACCCGGAGATTGCCGCTCACCTGGGCGAGGTACTCTGGAAAACGGGCGAACAGACCGCGGCACAAAAACTCTGGTTCGAGGCGTTGGCCGTTAATCCGGACAGCGACGTCCTGACCGATACCATGGATAGATTCGGACAATGATCCGCCCGGTCCGTCTGGCCGGCATTGTGGTCGTGCTGTTTTTTCTCGCCGCCTGCGCGGGACAGCGTGCCAGCCTTGTGCCCGACAAAGTCGCCTGGGAGAATCGCAGAGACACACTGACGCTGGCCAATGACTGGTCCTTGCGTGGCCGCATCAGCCTGAAAAAAGCGGGTGATGGTTACAGTGGTTCACTGAGCTGGAAGCAAAGCGGAGACGACCTGGATTTCCGCTTTCGCGGGCCGCTGGGTATTGGTGGTTTCAGAATTTCCGGAACCCCGGCTTTTCTGATCATCCGGACCAGCAAAGGGGATGAGTATTCTGTTAGCGACCCGGTGGTCGATCTGGAAAAACAGTTCGGCTGGAGCGTCCCGGTGCACAGCATGCGTTTCTGGATACTCGGTGTGCCCGACCCCGACGGCGACTACCAGGTCAGCGTGGACGATCGTGGGCAGGCGATAATCCTGGACCAGGC
Source organism: Pseudomonadota bacterium (assembly GCA_022572885.1). NCBI lineage: Bacteria > Pseudomonadati > Pseudomonadota > Pseudomonadota bacterium. Next base: position 11,174 of record JACZVC010000039.1, read on the forward strand.
GGGCTGGCGGGTCAGTTACCTCAGTTATCGTACTTTCGAAGGAATCACACTGCCGCGCAAGCTGGAAATGACCAAGGCTGACCTGCGAATTCGCCTGGCTGTCGATAGCTGGCAGACAAATCAGTGAACCAAGGGGAGACATCATGCATTTAGACGGAATCAACCGGCTCGCGGTGCTGATGGGAGTCATCCTCGGTGCCTGAAACTGACCAAAAACCGGTCAGCGGCTGGGATATTGCTTGGCCGGCGCCCGCCAAGCTGAACCTGTGCCTGCTGATCACCGGCCGTCGCGACGATGGCTTCCATCGTCTGCAGACGGCCTATCAGATCGTCGATCTGTGCGACTTCGTTCATTTCAGCAAGTTGCCAGACGGGCAATTTACACGGAGCGGCGGCCTCCGCTCGGTTGCCCCCGACCAGGACCTTTGCATGCAGGCGGCGCGGTTGCTTTATGATCGTAGCCGGCCTGGAGTCGGCGCGGCGATCACACTGCAAAAACACATCCCTACCGGCGCCGGCATGGGCGGGGCCAGTTCAGACGCAGCGACTACCTTGCTGGCATTGAATCATCTTTGGCAGGCCGGCCTCAAACGGGAGGAGCTGGCCGGCATCGGGCTGGAACTGGGCGCGGACGTGCCGCTTTTTGTACTCGGGGAGTCGGCCTGGGGTGAAGAGCTGGGTGAAAGGCTGACGCCGGTAAAATGGCCTCGGCGCTGGTTTCTGGTGGTGTATCCGGGAGTCAGTATCTCGACCCGGGAAATCTTTTCAACGCCTGAATTGACACGCAATTCGACGCCAATCACAATACGCAGTTTTCTCGAGGACGGTGCCGGAAATGACTGCGAATCGACGGTTCGCGAGCGTTACGGCGAGGTCGACGAAGCGCTGGCCTGGCTGTCCCGTTTTGGCGGATCCCGGCTGAGTGGTACCGGCAGTTGTGTTTTTGCCGCCTTTGAGCGGCGGCAAGACGCCGCGGCAGTCCAGGCCGAAGTGCCGGACAAGTGGGGCCACTGGCTGGTCCGGGGCCTGGATACGTCGCCGGTTAACGATAGTTTGGATAACCTGGGGAACAGGCCGGCGGAACAATAGCGGCCGGGCGCAAACTGAGTATGGCGGCTGGGGTGTAGCCAAGTGGTAAGGCAACGGGTTTTGATCCCGTCATGCGCAGGTTCGAATCCTGCCACCCCAACCAATCTGAACAGGGAAAAGGGCTATGGTGAAACAGGAAGCGTCAGAGGCGACTGCCAATATGGTCTTGTTTGCCGGCAACGCTAATCGAAAATTGGCGCAGAATATTGCCCGCTGTCTGCATACACGGCTGGGCGATGCGCATGTAGGCAGTTTCAGCGACGGTGAAGTCATGGTCGAGTTGATGGAGAACATCCGCGGACAGGATGTTTTTATCATTCAGTCGACTTGCCCGCCGGCGAATAACAACTTGATGGAGTTGCTGGTGATGGCAGACGCCTGTCACCGGGCTTCGGCCCGGCGAATTACGGCAGTGATGCCGTATTTTGGCTATGCGCGGCAGGACCGCCGCCCGCGAGCCAGCAGGGTGGCGATCACCGCGAAGCTGGTCGCGAACCTGATCCAGGTTGCGCATATCGACCGCTGTCTGACCGTGGATTTGCACGCTGATCAGATCCAGGGATTTTTCGATATCCCGGTTGACAATGTTTATGCTTCGCCAGTCTTGCTGGGCGAAGCGTGGCGGCAGAAATACGAAAATATGGTGGTCGTGTCCCCCGATGTCGGTGGCGTGGTGCGGGCCAGGGCGCTGGCCAAGAGGCTGGACGACGCGGACCTGGTGATTATCGACAAGCGCCGGCCACGCGCCAACGAAGCACAGGTCATGAACATCATCGGTGATGTCGAAGGCAAAACCTGCGTCATTGTCGACGACCTGATCGATACGGCCGGCACCTTGTGCAAGGGGGCCGTGGCCTTGAAAGAACACGGCGCCGTGAAAGTGGTGGCGTACATCAGCCATCCGGTCTTGTCGGGATCGGCGGTCGAAAGAATCGAGAATTCGGTACTCGACCAACTGGTGGTTACGGATACCATCCCGTTGAGTGCCGAGGCAGAGAAGTGCGCCAAGATTCGTCAGCTGAGCACGGCGGAACTGCTTGCCGAAACGATTCGGCGCATCGCCAGCGATGAGGAGTCCGTCAGCTCGATGTATGTAGACTGACTATATGTTGGCTTCCCGACTGGTCGCGGGAGGGAAGCTTTTTTGATGCCGGCGCTGCCGGTTTTGTACCAGGAGTAGTTAAAAATGAGTGACTTTATTCTTCTCGCCGAATTGCGGGACGATCAGGGCAAGGGTGCGAGCCGCCGCCTGCGTCGTGCCGGCAAAATCCCGGCAATTCTGTATGGCGGTAACCGGAAATCCCGGTCTATCACGCTGGACCACCAGGTGTTGCTGCACCAGATGGAAAACGAGGCGTTTTTCTCGTCCATCCTGACCGTAAAGGTCGGTGACGAGACCCAGGACGCCATTCTCAAGGATATTCAGCGGCACCCGGCGAAGCGCCAGGTGCTGCATGTCGACCTGCAGCGGGTGCTGGCCGACCAGGAGATCCGCGTCACGATCCCGCTGCATTTCGTCAACGAAGACATCTGTATCGGTGTAAAAGAAGGTGGCGGTGTCGTCGCGCATATTATTTCGGAAGTCGAGATCACCTGTTTGCCTGCCAATCTTCCCGAGTACATTGACGTCGATGTGGCCAACCTGGACCTTGATCAGATTATCCATCTCTCCGCAATCGAGATACCCGAGGGCGTGACCCTGACGGCGAATCTCGAAGAGTACGATCAACCGGTCGCTTCGTGTCATATCGCCAAGGAAATCGTTATCGAGCCCGAAGAAGAAGAGCTTGAAATCGAAGAAGGCGAGATTGTCGAAGGCGAAGAAGATGCCGAGGCGGCGGAAGATGCGGCCGAGGAGAAAGACACAGAAGATTCGTCCAAGGAATCCGAGTAAACGGCCCGCAGAAAACAGAACGAGAGGTAAAGGGCAGGCCGCGTTTGCTCGGCCTGCCTTTGTCTTATGGCGAGTACAGAAATCAAACTTATCGTCGGTCTGGGCAACCCTGGCTCAAAACACGAAAGTGACCGTCACAACATGGGCTTCTGGCTGGTTGACCGACTGGCCGAAAAGACCGGTGCGTCATTTCGTCCGGAGAAGCGATTCTCGGGCGATGTTGCTCGTGTGCAAATCGGTCAACATGATCTTCGACTGCTCAAGCCGACGACCTATATGAATCTCAGCGGGCAAAGTGTGCAGGCCGCGATGGCCTACCATCGGATAAAGCCGGAGCAAATGCTGGTCGTTCATGACGAAATCGATCTGCCGGTCGGTACGCTGCGCCTGAAAAAAGGCGGGGGGCATGGCGGCCACAATGGTCTGCGAGATGTGATCCGCCACATCGGGGCCGAGTTCTTGCGTATGCGTATCGGGGTAGGTCACCCCGGGGAAAGCGACGAGGTTACCGGGCATGTTTTGCGGCGGCCGCAGGCCGCTGAGCAAAAAGCCCTGGATGAGGCGTTGCAGGATGCGATTTCGGCTTTGCCGGTGCTGCTCGACGACGGCCTGGAAAAGGCCCAGCAGCGGCTGCACAGTCGCGGCACGACGCCGAAGCCATACCGCAAAGCGCAGCCTGCGCAAGGCGAGGAAAGGGAACCAGAGGCGGACGACAAAGATGGCGATTAAATGCGGTATCGTCGGTCTGCCCAATGTGGGTAAATCAACGCTGTTCAATGCACTGACCGCGGCGGAAATCTCGGCCGAGAATTATCCTTTTTGCACGATAGAGCCCAACGTCGGTGTCGTGCAGGTGCCGGACACGCGCCTCTTGGAGCTCGCGGCGATTGTCCAGCCGAAGAAGGTACTCCCGACGACGATGGAATTTGTGGATATCGCCGGACTGGTCGCAGGTGCAGCCGATGGCGAAGGCCTGGGCAACCAGTTCCTGGCCAATATCCGTGAAACTCACGCCATTGCCCACGTGGTCCGCTGTTTTTCTAACAACGACGTAGTCCACGTGGCTGGTAAGGTTGACCCGGTGTCCGACATCCAGATCATCAATACCGAACTCGGCCTGGCGGACTTGGAGACTGTCGATCGCAACCTGCACAAGGCGAATCGCAACGCGAAGACCGGGCAGAAAGAAGAACTGGCGAAACGGAATTTTTTGCAGAGACTGCACGATCATCTCGATACCGGCTGGCCTGCACGTACGCTGGAGGTCTCTGAGCTCGAACGCCCTATTTACCGGAATCTGCACTTGCTGACCGCCAAACCCGTGCTGTTTGTCGCCAATATCGATGAAGACGGCTTCGAGAATAATCCCTTGCTCGATGCCGTGACGAAACTTGCCCGTGAGGAAAATGCAGAGGTGGTCGCCATCTGCGCCGCGGTCGAAGCGGAAATCGCCCTGTTGGACGACGCCGACAAACAGGAATTTCTGGCCGAGATGGGGCTGACGGAGACCGGGCTGGATCGGGTGATTCATGCCGCCTATCGCCTGCTCGGGCTGATGACCTTTTTCACCGCCAACCCTAAAGAGGTCCGGGCATGGACCGTGCGCGAGGGATCCACCGCCCCGCAGGCGGCCGGCGAAGTCCACACGGATTTTCAGCGTGGCTTTATTCGTGCTGAAGTCATTGCGTTCAACGATTACCTGCGCGATGGTGGAGAAAGCGGGGCGAGGGATGCTGGCCGCATGCGACTGGAAGGCAAGGAGTATCGGGTTGCCGAGGGCGATGTCATGCTCTTTCGCTTCAATGTGTGAGTCAGGCATCGGCGACTGGCGTACAGTAGCAGGGATTCTCCTAACGCGGCCGGTTTGCTAAAATGCGCGCCCGCAGTGTTATAAGCGGCGAAGAATATTGGTGATGTAGCTCAGATGGTTAGAGCGACGGACTCATAACCCGTAGGTCGGTGGTTCAATTCCACCCATCACCACCACATTCAAATCCAGAGCCGTCCCAGACGGCTCTTTTTTTGTCTGAAAGACAATAAATTAGCTAATTTTCTCGTCCGGTCAAGGCCCAAATGATCTATTGACATCCGGGGGCAACTGGGGGCAACATCGGGGGCAAGTTCCAGTTTCCAAAATGAGTTGCCCCTAAAATCGCTCTAACCGTAACAGTAGTCAAGAACGCGAAGCCGTCGAGCAAGAATAAGAGGATGTTCGACAGCGGAGGCCTGTACCTCGAAGTAGCTCCCAGCGGCGGCAAGTGGTGGCGGTTGAAGTACCGCTTCGCCGGCAAGGAAAAACGAATCTCACTGGGTGTATTCCCCGAGGTTTCACTAAGGGAAGCTCGTGATCGGAGAGACGATGCACGACGGCTGCTGGGGAACGACATCGACCCCAGCGAGCACCGAAAGGCACACAAGGCCCAACGGAAATACAGCGCAAAGAATACGTTTGAAGGCATCGGAAGAGAGTGGTTCTCCAAGCACCAACCGACTTGGGCCGCGGGTCACGCAATAAAGATCATTCAGCGACTGGAACGTGACATCTTCCCCTGGATTGGCGGCAAGCCTATTGACTCCATCACGCCCCAGCAGCTACTTGAAGTCATTCGCCGTGTTGAGGGACGTGGCGCACTGGAAACCGCCCATCGCGCCTTGGCGAATTGTAGCCAGGTATTTCGCTACGCGGTCGCAACCGCACGGGCCGATCGTGACGTGTCAGTCGATCTCCGGGGCGCGCTGCCCCCCGTAAAAACCCGGCATTTTGCCGCAGTAACTGAGCCAGATGCGGTAGGGAAGCTACTTCGCACGATGGACGGTTACGAAGGC
>JACZVC010000040.1 GCA_022572885.1 Pseudomonadota bacterium
CGGTTCCAACGAGTCGAAGGTCATCCTCGTCGATGCAACTGAGGTGGTCATCGGTGACGTTCCGCAGGTCAGCGTCGATCGCACGAGCTCGGCGACCGTGAAGATCGACGGTGTTGATACGAATCTATTCGAGCGAGACATGAGCGCCATCCGGTTGCGGCTGTGGAACGACTTGATTCTCAGGCATGACGTTTCTGCCGCCATCATCGAAGCGATCCGTTGGGGCGCATAAAGTAACTAACGCTGAACGGGCATTCGCACTTCTACGGCTAAGCGGCCGGTCGTAGCAGGCGTGGGTGGATGCCCGATGCGTACAAAACAAGCCCACGCCTGCACGGCTGCACTTCGGGGCCCGTCCTTACCCGTCAGAGGGTCGGGCCCTGACTTCCTCCTTTGAATCTTCTTTCTCGTCCCCGCTTTATTTTCATCTGAAAGTGTCATAACCTTAGGTTACTCAGCCACAGATGGTCTGAGAAACCCACCTACAGCACTACGCAGAGGAGAAGAATGATGAAAGCGATGACGAAGGTACAACTGCACGACGCCCTGCGGGCGGCCGGTGTGATGTTTCGCACGAAGGCACCCAAGGCCGAACTGGAGACGCTGCTTACTGAGCAGGCCAATGGACAGGCCAAGGCCACGACCAAGAAAAACAAGGTCGGGGCGAAGCAGGTCCTGCGGGATAAGCTCACGCAACAGGGCGTCGTGACGGTCGGGCAGATTGACAAGATCGCCGAGCAGCTGAGCGTGACACGTTCGACCGTACTCACCGCCATGTCTGATCTGAAAAATCCCAAGTACGCCGGTCAGGCAGGCCCGCTCAACATCGAGAAGGATGGTGACAGCTACCGCCTAGCAAAGTAGTAATCCGGTTTGGGCCTGTCATGGACGGCGGGCCCAACCGTACATTGGAGTAAATGAAACATGAAACGCAAGCAAGGTACTGCCGACACAAACCGTCAACGCAAACAACCCGGTATGCAGATCAATACCGGACTCTACGCCCGCATCAAAGCGATGGCCGCACTGCGTGGCGTGCGGATTGGTGATGTTGTCGATGATGCGATGGTCGACTACCTTGACCGACAAGAGGATAAGTTATGAAATCACAAGCAGCAACAATCCTGCCATTCCACCGACCAAGGCGGGAGCGGCCCCGCCGTCCGAGTTATGACGGCCCCAGATACTTCACCGAGAAGCAGGTGAAGCTCATCCGACGCACAGCACGGGACGCGGCAAAGCTCGGCAAGGTGAAAGACGCGCGCAACTGGATGCTAATTGACTTGCTGACCAGCTCCGGGCTACGCGAGGCTGAGGCGGCTGACGTTCGAGTTGGCGATCTGAAACTGGGATATGATGAGGCCAGTATCTTTGTTCGTAACGGCAAAGGTGGTCGTAGCCGTATGGTCCAGATTCCAGCCAGTTTGAAGACGCACCTCAAAAGCTTCCAAAGATGGAAGACCGAACGCGGCGAGCCTATGAGTGAGGATGATCCGCTGTTCTTCGGCCAGCGTGGCCAGTGGACAGCGGCCGCCGTCAGCCAGGCCGTCCGACGTGTCTTGGAGTCGTGTGGACTGTACGAGCGAGGTAGATGCGTACATGCGCTGCGACATAGCTATGCCGTCGCACTGTATCGTCGTGAACGCGACTTGCGATGCGTGCAAAAGCAGTTGGGACATGCATCCATCCAAACCACGCAAATCTACGCTGACTGTCTGCCCGAAGACATCCGCGAACAGGTTAGGGGCTTGTGGGGAGGAACATCGTGACCGCACCCAGTACTAAGCACAAGGGCGGGACCCGATCAGCGGGTATACGGCCTATACGACCGCAGGCTTACTCGTATATCAGATTCAGCAGCCCTGAGCAGGCCAAAGGCGACAGTCGGCGTAGGCAGGTCGAGGCCTCTCGCGCTTATGCCGAGGAGCATGGATTAGAGCTGGACGAAAGTCTCACCATGCAGGACACGGGGATCTCGGCTTTCAAAGGCCTGCACCGCATCAAGGGGGCACTCGGCGAGTTCCTACGTCAGGTCGAGGTCGGGGCCATCCCGCGTGGTAGCGTGCTGCTCGTCGAGTCACTGGACCGGCTGTCACGCGAACAGATCGATGAAGCCTTGATTCAGTTCCTCAACATCATCCGGGCTGGCATCAAGGTCGTGACGCTGGCCGACAATATGGAGTACGACCACCAGAGCATCAACGCCAACATCGGCCAACTCGTGATGTCGTTGGTGATCATGGGCCGGGCCCACGAGGAGTCCGCCATCAAGTCCAAGCGAGTAGCTGCCGCATGGCAGCAGAAGCTCAAGGAAGCGGCAGCAGGCGGCAAGAAGATGACCAAGCAGGGTCCTGCTTGGCTGCGCTTGTCAAAAGATCGGAGTCACTTCGAGATCATCCCGGAGCGCGCGCTAGTCATCCCGATGATCTTCCAGATGAAAGTTGACGGCGTCGGCTCCGAGTCAATCGCTCGTACGTTGAATGAACAGGACGTGTGGAAACCCAAAGGACCGCGCAATCGCGGAGGCGGGTGGCGCAAAAGCTACATCGAGAAGATACTTCATGGCCGGGCTGTTATCGGCGAGTTTCAGCCGCACAAGATGAAAGATGGCAAGCGCGTACCAGACGGTGAGCCCATCACCGACTACTTCCCGGCTGTTGTCGATCAAGAATTGTTCAATCAGGTACAGGCCATTTTCGCCCGACGTGCTGCCTTGCCGGGCCATGGCGGAGGCGTCAATGGACGGGTTGCGAATCTGTTTGGCGGTGGCCTGGCGCGCTGTGCCCGATGTGATGCCACGATGGTCTACGTCAACAAAGGCCCAACGTCTAAAGGCGGCGAATACCTGCGATGCGACAACGCGATACGTGGGCTTGGCTGCGATAACAAGAAGCTAGTTCGCTATGACTGGCTGGAGCCTTTGTTGTTGCACTTCACACGCGGTCTCAATCCGACCATGCTGCTACCGGACGCGGAGGAACGCAAAGCGCGAGAGGTAGCCGCGAGGCATGCCCGACAACAAGCGATGGACGGCGAACTGACAAACGTCAAGAAGCAGATCGCTCGCGTTATGGACTCGATCTCGGATGACGATTCTCCAGCACTGCGCGAAGCATTGAAGGCCAAGGCTGATGCACTGCTGGCGCGACAGGAAGAACTCGAGGCGGAATTGGCACAGATGGCCAGCGAGACAGCCGAACAATCGTCAACACCGGAGGCCGTCGCCGGGCAGATCCGCGACATTGAAGACCTGATCGCTCGGCTGGATACCGTCCGTGCCAAGGAACGACTTGAGCTACGCCATCGTCTGCGGCATGAATTACAGCAATTGATCGACAAGATCGAGATCAAGCCGATCAAGTCCGGTACCGCCCTGACTCTGTACTTCCGTGACGGCGCGTACTGCAACTTACTGATCGACACTGCCGGCGCGCTGTGCCTGGTCGAGCAAGAACACAGGGGCCGCATGGCCATCTTCCGGCTCGATCGCGATGGAAACGTAGTCGATGTTGATGATGCGGACGACGACGATCCGGGCGGCAGCGCCAAGCAACGGAGGGACGAGCGCCAGCGGAGAGTTGATGCTAGAATCTCGAAAGCTCTTAAGAGACATAGACTTAACCCGAGTAATCCGACGATAGCTGGCTGATGATTGGACCGCCGGGCAGCGGTAAGACCATGCTGGCCAAGCGTCTGCCCGGCATATTGCCGGGTCTGAACGACGCAGATGCCCTGGAATGCGCGGCGATCGCATCGTTGACCCGCAGCGGATTCAATCCCCGTGACTGGAAACGACGGCCATTTCGCTGTCCGCATCACACGGCGTCAGCCGCGGCCCTGGTCGGCGGCGGGCGCGATCCTCAGCCGGGCGAAATCTCCCTTGCCCATCATGGCGTATTGTTTCTCGATGAACTGCCGGAGTTTCCGCGCCAGGTGCTCGAGACTTTGCGAGAACCGATGGAGTCGGGAGAGGTCCATATCGCGAGGGTGGCGCGGCGAGTACGGTTCCCGGCAGCGTTCCAGATGATTGCGGCCATGAACCCGTGCCCTTGCGGTTACCTGGGCGACCCCTCGGGGCGCTGTCACTGCAGCGCACAGTTGGTGCAACGTTATCGACAGCGTTTGTCAGGGCCGTTGCTGGATCGCGTCGATATCCAGGTTCCGGTACCGAGATTGGCGATCGAAGAATTGCAGGAGAAAAACGTGGCGGAGGCAAGCTGCGAAGTCGCAACCCGGGTCCTGGCGGCCCGCAGCGTTCAATTCGGGCGGCAGGGCTGCCTGAACGCACAGTTGGTGCCATCGCGAGTGGACGAGCTTTGCCGGCCAGGCAAGAAAGCGGGCGCGCTGCTCAGCGTGGCGATGACGCGTTTGTCGCTATCGGCGAGGGTCTATCACCGTTTGTTGCGGCTGGCCCGGACCATCGCCGATCTGGATGGCGCCGATGAACTCGGCATCGCCCAAGTCAGCGAGGCCATTACCCTGCGCAGTCTGGATCGCTCCTAGCCAGGCTGCTTTTTCGCCTTGCCGATGAGCTCGTGCAGTACCGGGCGGTGTTTTTGCATTTCTTCCGGGGTCAACGCATCGAGTTCATGCGGAAATACCAGCCAGGCGGGAGTCTCATGGATACAGTAGTCGGGGACCAGGTCGGTCTGGTTGCGTTCGGGCTTGTACCAGGTCACGGCGACGCGAACGTCTTCAGGCATGTTGCCGCGCGCCTTGCGCTGCAACTCGTCGATGACCGCCACCAGGGTGTGCCCGGTATCCAGTACATCATCGACGATCAGCAGGCGATCGTCGTGGCTTAGTCTCTTGATGAGGTAATTCAGGCCGTGCACCTTGACGATGCTTTCCCGCTGGTCATAGCCGGTATAAGAGGAGGTCCGGATAGCGATGTGATCCGCTTCGATGCCGCAAAACGAGAGTATCTCCTGTACCGCCATGCCGACCGGCGTTCCACCGCGCCAGATCGCGATGATTACCGTAGGTCGAAATCCGCTGCGGATGATTTTGCTGCCGAGACGAAACGAATCCTCGAGCAATTCCTGTGCGCTGATTACAATTTTTTCCACGAGCCGCCGCTTGCTTAACTGCGGTTGCATTAACCGCTATAATATTCAGCCAATTCTACAGCACGGGCCGACCGGCATCGACACAGCAATGAACAAAAGATTCATCGCGGCTAACGACCTGCTGCTGGATTCCTTCAGGCTCGCTGTCAAAATATACTTGGCCGGATTCAGGCCGGATTATCTCGTCGGCGTCTGGCGTGGAGGCAGCGCGGTGGGGATCGCGGTTCAGGAAGGGCTCGAGAATTTTGGCGTAAAGACCGACCATATCGCCATTCGCACTTCCTATGCCGGACCGGATTCCTATACCCGGAGGACCGAGGGGACCGGGGGTATTCGTGTCCATGGTTTGCAATATCTGCTGGAGAATATTTGCGCCGAGGATTCATTGCTGATCGTCGATGATGTCTACAGTACAGGATCCAGCGTCAACGCCCTGGTCGAGCAGCTCGCTGCAAAAACAAGACGCAACCTGCCTCATGACATCCGGGTTGCATCGGTCTGGTTCCGGCCGACTGCAAGGACGATCAAACCACCGGACTATTATCTGCACGAAATCGATGACTGGCTGGTGCTGCCGCACGAGTTGTCCGGCCTCAGCGTCGAGGAAATAAGGCAACACAAACCGAGCCTGGCGCCCATCATCGCTGAGCTTGCTCCTTTCATACCCACAGATAAATAAGAGGCGATCAATGACATCAGCTGTGACGGTGCTGGGGATCAGTAACGCGATTGTCGATGTGCTTGCTCATGTCGACGACGAAATCCTGGCCAGGATCGGGGCACCTAAAGGTTCGATGACGCTGATCGACCAGGAGCAGGCCGAAAAGATTTACGCTTTGATGGGTCCGGCGACGGAAATGTCGGGCGGGTCGGTTGCCAATACCATCGCCAACCTGGCCAATCTTGGCGGCAAGTCTGCCTATATCGGTTGTGTCGCCGATGATCAGCTCGGGCGGATTTTTGTCCACGACATGCAATCGCTCGGCGTCGATGTGGTTTTGCCGCCGATCGATGGCGGCGCGCCGACCGCGCGTTCATACATCCTGATCAGCCCGGGCGGCGAGCGCACGATGAACACTTACCTGGGCGCGTGCATGGAGTTGAGTCCGGCGCACATTTCCGAGCAGGCGATTGCCGGGGCAGGGCTGGTTTTGCTCGAAGGGTATATCTGGGATAACCCGCATGGGCCGGCCGCCGCCGGCGAGGCGATGCGGCTGGCGAAGGGGCTCGGGGTAAAAATCGGGCTTACGCTGTCGGATTCATACTGCGTGGACCGTCACCGGGATGCATTCGCCGAGGCGATCGAACAGCAAGTACAGATGGTGTTTGCCAACGAAAAAGAGATCATGGGTCTGTTTGGGACGGAGACTTTTGCGGATGCGCTGGCAAGAATCCGTGAGCTGGAACCATTGTTCGTGCTGACCCGTTCGGAAAAAGGTTCGGTGATCGTCAATAACCAGGGCGAAGTGATTCAAGCGGCTGTCCCGGTGACAAAGGTGGTCGACGTGACCGGTGCCGGTGATGCCTACATCGCGGGCTTTTTGCATGGCTGGACCACGGGGCTGCCTCTGGCGGAGAGCGCACAACTCGGTTCGGAGTGCGCCGCCAGGGTGATCCAGCAAGTCGGTCCACGCCTGGAAAAAACCAGCTAGCCCTGGACGGATGCCGGAGCTATTCCATCCCTACGAGCAGTCTTTCGCGGCAAATCCCTATCCCACCTACGCCCGGTTGCGGGAACAAAACCCGATTTTCCATTCAGCGGAATTCGGGCTGACATTCTTCACGCGTTATCAGGACATCGCGAATCTGCTGGCCGACAAGCGCCTGGGGCGAACCATGAGCCATGTCATGAGCCCCGGAGAAAAAGGCGAAAAACACCGCCGGCAGAACTGGCAGGCGACGCCGGCATACAATCGCTTCGTGCGGGTCAATCTGCTGGAAACGGAAGGCCCCGACCATGCCAGGCTACGGCGGCTGCTTGCCAAGGCGATCAATGCACGCCGCATCGGCGGTCTGCGCAGGCGCATCGAACTGCTGGTGGATGAGTTGCTGGACGGTGTAGCCGGCCACGACGAAATCGATTTCATCGCGGATCTTGCGGTGCCGCTGCCGGTGCATGTGATTGCTGAAATGCTCGGCTGGCCGGCAGAGGAACGCCATCGCCTGCGACCGTGGTCGGCGGATATCGTCAGACTGTATGAGAAAGACCACGGCGCCGAAGACGTGTTGCGCGCCGAAGCAGCGACGCAAGAGTTTGCCGGCATGCTCGGCGAACTTGCGGAGCGGCGCCGCAGCGACCCCAGGGACGACCTGATCAGCGCATTTGCCGCGCTCGAAAGCGATGGCGATACGCTGAGTGCAGACGAACTGATCGCCAGCTGCATGATGCTGCTCAACGCCGGTCACGAAGCGGTCGTCAATTCGGCAGGCAACGGTCTGCTGGCCTTGCTCCGGCATCCCGAGCAAAGGCAGAGGCTGCAACGCGATCCGTCGATGATAACAACGGCAATCGACGAGATGCTGCGTTACGATTCGCCGTTGCAATTTTTCCATCGCTTCGCGCTCGAAGACATGGAATATGGCGGTTTCGAATTCCGCAAGGGCGACACGCTGGGTCTGCTTTACGGCTCCGCGAATCGTGATCCCGACGCATTCGAGCACGCCGACACGTTCGATATAGCCCGCGACCCGAACCAGCACCTGGCTTTTGGCCTGGGTCCGCATTTTTGCCTGGGCTCACCATTGGCGCGGCTGGAACTGGAAATCCTGTTCAGCAAGTTGCTGCAGCGGTTTCCCGATATTCAGTTGGTGGATGAGCAACCCAGGTATCGCACCGGCCTGGTGTTTCGCGGGCTCAGGCAATTACGCGTACGTTTGTAAAAAATGGGGGGCTTTTTTTTTGGCTCTGTAAGGGCGGTTCGTAGGAGCGGCTTCAGCCGCGATTGGTATGCTCATCGGGCCTGAAGGCCCTCCTACAGGCGCTAAGGAAAGCTAGCCGCCCACGGGGTGCCAGGTCGTCTTGAATTCCTGGGTGTCGCGGATGAAGTAGGGTCCCTGGGCTTTTTCGGTGCTCCAGTCGATACCGGTGCGGCAAACCACACGCTTGATGTTGTTCGCCGCGTGTAGCTGGATTTCCCGGTCCACCGACGCATCGCCATCGCAATATACGATCGCATTGACATCCATGTGCGCGGCGAATTGCTCGGTCAGTTCTTCGCGCGATCCGGTCAGGACATTGACCACGCCGGCAGGCACGTCGGCTGCGTGCAAAACCTCGGTGAAACTGATCGCGCTCAAAGGCATCGAGTGAGAGGCCAGGGCCACGCAGGTGTTGCCCCCGGCGATGGCGGCGGCAATGTTGGAGACCAGGCCCAGCAAGCCGCTTTTTTCCGGTGCGATGATCGTGACGACGCCGGTCGGTTCGGGCACGGTGAAATTAAAATGCGCGGAACTGACCGGGTTTACCGAGCTGAAGACTTGTTGGAATTTATCGGTCCAGCCGGCGTAATAAACCAGCCGGTCGATGCTGGCAGCGACCTCGGTCCTGGCCTTTGCTTTGCTAACGCCCTGGCTCACAAGTTCGGCGACGAACTGTACGCTTCGCCCTTCGAGCATCTCCGCAATCCGGTAGAGAATCTGTCCGCGCAGGTAAGCGCTGGTGCCGGACCAGCCTGCGAATGCCTTGCGCGCGGCGACCACCGCCTCGCGGGTGTCCTTGCGGCTGCCCAGGCAAATGTTGGCGATGACCTCGTCGTTGTTTTTCAAGGCGTAGTAGCGGCCGGACTCGGTACGCGGGAACTTGCCGTCGATATAGATCTTGTAGGTCTTGCCGACCGCCAGGCGCGTGTTTTTGTCTTTAGGGTTAGCCATGGATCATCACCATCACGACAAGTCCAGGTAGGCGTCGAGTCCGTGCAAACCGCCTTCCCGACCCATGCCGCTTTCCTTGTAACCACCGAAAGGCGATGCCGGGTCGAACTTGTTAAAGGTGTTTGCCCAGATCACGCCGGCGCGAATGGCGCGGGTCATTTTGAATATTTTCGCGCCCTTGTCGGTCCAGACCCCGCCGGACAGCCCGTATGGCGTGTTATTCGCCTTGTCCAAGCCTTCTTCGAGCGTGCGGAAAGTCTGGATGGCCAGCACCGGCCCGAAGATTTCCTCCTGGACCACGCGGTTCGATTGCGACACGCCGGTAAACAGGGTCGGCCGGCACCAGTAACCGGTTGCCGGCAGCGTGCCCGAGCTTTGGTACATTTCGCCGCCTTCTTCCTTGCCTATGCTCAGATATTCCTCGATTTTTTCCAGCTGCGCGGATGAATTGATCGCGCCGATATCGGTATTCTTGTCCATGGGATCGCCGACGATCAGCGACTCCATGCGATCCTTGAGTTTCCGGATGACTTCGTCCGCGACCGATTCCTGTACCAGCAGGCGCGACCCGGCACAGCAAACATGACCCTGGTTGAAGAAGATGCCGTTGACGATGCCCTCGACAGCTTCATCGATCGCGGCGTCGGCAAAAATAATGTTGGCGGCCTTGCCGCCCAGTTCCAGCGTGTATTTCGTCGATGTCCCGGCGAGGCTTTTCTGGATCGAACGGCCGACGGCAGTAGACCCGGTAAACGCAATCTTGTCGATATCCGGGTGGTCGACCAGGGCTGCGCCGGTATCGCCCGCGCCGGTGACAATATTGACCACGCCGGGCGGCAGCCCGGCATCGCGAATCACTTCGGCGAGCTTCAGCGCGGTCAGCGGCGTGGTCTCGGCCGGCTTTAGCACGACCGTATTGCCGCAGGCCAATGCGGGCGCGATTTTCCAGGCTGCCATCAGCAGCGGGAAATTCCACGGAATAATCTGGCCGGCAACGCCCAGCGCCGCCACCTGCTTTCCCGGGAATGCATATTCAAGCTTGTCGGCCCAGCCCGCGTAATAAAAGAAATGCGCCGCCGCCAGCGGTATGTCGATATCGCGCGACTCGCGTATCGGCTTGCCGCCATCGAGCGATTCGATCACGGCAAACTCGCGGGCTCTTTCCTGCAACACGCGGGCGATCCGGTAAATGTACTTGCCGCGTTCGGCGGGCTTCAGCTTCGACCAGCTTGTCTGGTAGGCCTTGCGCGCCGCCTTCACCGCTAGAGCCACATCGTCCTTGCCGGCTGAGGCAATCCGCGCCAGCACTTTCTCATTGGCGGGGTTGATGCTGTCGAAGTAGCGCCCTTCCTTCGGTGCGACAAATTCACCGCCGATAAAAAGTTCGTATTGCTCATCGATGCGGATATGGTCAGTGCTTTCCGGCGCCGGGTCGTATTGCCAGTCGGTGTCGAACGCGAGCTTGCTGGTGGTTTCGTCCACGATCAATCCCTGGAGAAATAATCGGCGGATTGGTAAACGCCGGTTTGCTGTTTTTGTATTTGCATGATCAGGTCGTTGGCCAGGCTGCTGGCGCCGAAACGAAACCACTCGGCACTCATCCAGGCCTGCCCGAGAGTCTCCCGCAGCATCACCAGGTATTGTATCGCCAGCTTCGCCTTTGAGATACCGCCGGCCGGTTTCATGCCGACCTGCCGGCCGGTCTCGTAGTAATGGTCGCGAATGGCTTGCAGCATGACCAGCGTTACCGGCATCGTTGCCGCCGGCTGGATTTTGCCGGTCGAAGTCTTGATGAAATTGGCGCCGGCGTGCATGGCAAGCACGCTGGCCTGGCGTACCTGATCGAGCGTACCCAGTTCGCCGGTTTCGAGGATGACTTTCAGGTGGGCGCCGCCGCAGGCATCCCTGACCGCGGCAATCTCATCGAAAACATAGCCGTAATCGCCACGCAGGAATGCGCCCCGTGAAATCACCATGTCGATTTCGTCGGCGCCCTCGGCGACGGCAATTTTTGTTTCCTCCAGCTTGATGTGCAGCGGCGACATGCCGCTGGGAAACGCGGTGGCAACCGATGCGACCTTGATTTCTCCGGCGAGCCCCTGGTCTTCCAGGGCTTTCCTGGCCACCCCGACCATGATCGGATAAACGCAGACCGCCGCCACATGCGGCAGGCCCGGCATTGAATCGTGCAGGTGAATGGCTTTCTGGCACAACTGGCGCACCTTGCCCGGCGTGTCCTGGCCCTCCAGCGTGGTCAGATCGATCATGCCCAGCGCCAGTCTCAGCGCCTGCATTTTGGACTCTTTCTTGATGCTGCGTTTGCAGAATCTTGCGACCCGTTCCTCGACGCCGGTCTGGTCGACGCGCGAGACGAGATCGAGCCGGGGCAGGGGGGAGCGCAAGGTGCTGGCTGGCTTACTCATGAATCGTCCGCGGCGCTTCAGTTCCCGGCCAGCGCCGTGTCCAGGGCGAGCTCGATCATTTCGCCGAAGCTGGTCTGGCGTTCGTCACTGCTAAGCGCCTCGCCGCTGCGTATGTCGTCGCTGACGGTGCAGATGGCCAGCGCTTCCACGCCATGCTCAGCCGCCAGCGCGTAAATGCCGGCGGCCTCCATCTCGATCCCGAGGATCTGGTATCTGGTCATCACATCGAACATTTCCGGCTCGGGTGTATAAAAAAGATCGCTGGAGTAGAGGTTGCCGACATGAAAACGAAGTTTCTTTTTCTCGGCGGCCGCGACCGCATCGCGCAACAAGGAAAAACTGGCGATCGCCGCGTAGTCATAGCCGCGAAAACGCATGCGGTTGACGCCCGAGTCGGTGCAGGCGCCCATGCCGATGACGATATCGCGCAGGCTGACATCCGGGTTGACCGTACCGCAGCTGCCGACGCGGATCAGGCGCTTCGCCCCGTATTCGGTGATCAGCTCGCTGCAGTAAATAGAGACAGACGGTATGCCCATGCCATGGGCCATGACCGATATATCCATCCCTTGGTATTTGCCGGTAAAACCCCACATGTTGCGGACATCGTTGACCCGGCGGGCGTCGTCGAGGAAGGTGTCGGCGATATACTGAGCGCGCAACGGATCGCCCGGCATCAGGATGGTTGGCGCAAAGTCGCCGGCCTCGGCATTAATGTGTTTGGTCGCCATTTGGAACCGATCTCACTGTGGATAGGCTGTTGCTGCCCCGCTCTGCGCCGGAAATGAGCCCAAGGGTTTGAATTTCATAAACAAACATCCTCTCAGGCCAGAACTGCAGGGCAGCCAATTGTACACAAAGACGCTTTTGCTTGTATTAGACAAGCGCGGTTGAGGTCGGGGGGTTTGCCATTTCGTTACTGCAGCCGAAAAAACCCGGCACCCCATTGTCGGTAACAGCCTTG
The DNA here is from genome assembly GCA_022572885.1 of Pseudomonadota bacterium. NCBI lineage: Bacteria > Pseudomonadati > Pseudomonadota > Pseudomonadota bacterium. The sequence continues at coordinate 12,327 of JACZVC010000040.1, forward strand.
ATATCCGGGTATTTCCTTCTTCCGGGCAGCCAGGCACCCGGTTCGGCAAGTTGCGCAATCCGGCTTTTTTGCTATGCTGTGCATACCCAAAAGAACATCAAATTTCAGGGGAAAAATAATGATCAGGGCAATCAGAAGATCAGCTTTCTGCGTGTTTGTTTCTGCTTTGGCAATGACATTTGCCAGCAGCCCGGCCTTTGCTCAGGATGAGGAAGAAGGCGCTACCGAACGCTTGCTGCCGGAGGTTGTGGTTACCGCACAAAAACGTGAGCAGAGCCTGCGGGACGTGCCGGCATCTGTGTCTGTGATATCCGGCGAATCAGCAAACGACTATCTCGGGTCCGCAGAAAATATCCGGGCTCTGGCTGGACGGGTCCCCAGTCTACAGATCGAATCGTCGAACGGACGCACGCAACCGCGTTTCTATCTCCGTGGCCAAGGTAATATCGACTTTGATAACAACGCAAACCAACCTGTTTCTATGGTTTTCGACGATATCGCGCTGGAAAATAATGTATTAAGAAGTTTGCCCCTATTCGATATCGAGCGAATCGAAGTGTTGAAAGGCCCCCAAGGCTCGCTGTTCGGACGTAATACTAATGCCGGCATCTTCAAGATAGATTCGGTTAAGCCTTCTTACGAACGAAATGGCTATGCCAAGATCGGTTTTGGCAGTCGGGGCACCGTAAGTACTGAATTTGCTGCCGGAGGCCAAATTGGCGAAGGGATAGCGGCAAGAATATCGCTCAAATATCAGGAGCGTGATGACTGGATCGACAATACATTCAACGGACCCGGTGATGACTTCGGCGCTTTCGACGAATTCGCCTATCGCCTTCAGTTTTTGTTTGAGCCGTCAGATACGTTCCAGGCATTGGTGAAACTGCATGGTTTTAACCAGGGCGGAACCCATCCGCAGGTATTCTATGCGAATGCGCTGACAGTTGGCTCAGCGGGAGTCAGACCCGGCTTCGATGAAGAAGTTGCGAGCCAGAACCAGGCTTCCAGTATGGACCTCGATCATTTCGGCGTCGCCGTCAACCTGCAGTGGGATTTGGGTGAACGTACGTTCACATCAATCACCGGTTACGACACGGTCGAGAATTTCCAGAGTACTGATGTTGACGGCGGCGTGACCTCCTTCGACCTGGCAGATACAGGGAACTTAGGTACGAGTGTTTTCGCTGACGTCGCAACAGGGGATGGCCTTGACGACCACTACCAGTTCACTCAGGAATTTCGCGTTTCGGGGCAGGACGATAAGCTCTTCTATCAAGTAGGCTTATATTACTTCGACGAAGAAATCGATGTGCTCAACCGGGATTTTGTGGGGTTCCCCACCGGGCCCTTCTCGGACATAGTCAGCCAGCAGACCACCTCTACTGCTATTTTTGGCCAGGTGGAATACGCAGTTAACGACGCATTTGCAATCACCGTTGGTGCGCGGTTTACGAGTGATGACAAAGACCTCCAGGTAATACCAGGGCCAACTTCCCCATCTCCGCCCGGAACCATTTCTGTCGACGACAAATTTTTCAACTGGGACGTCGCATTCACCTACGATACGAGCGATGACATGAGCTGGTTCGGCCGGATCGCCAATGGCTCTCGTGGGCCGGTGACGCTGGGCCGCTTCGGCTTTACCAGCTCCGCTAAAACCGAGACGAGCACGTCAGTGGAGTTCGGCTTCAAAAGCACTTTGCTCGATGGGCGTGCCAGATGGAATGCCGCTGTTTACGCGTTTCAGAATGACGATCAGCAGCTGACCGCGACAGGCGGCGTGGCAAATGTCAACCAATTGTTGAATGCAGATAAGGTTAGGGGCAGCGGATTTGAGACCGACCTGGAAGTGCTCCTGACAGACGACTTGCTTTTAATGGCAAATTTGAGCTACAACGACACTGAAATAGACGACCCTAATTTAAGCGATGACCTGTGCGGGTCTAGCCCGAGCTGCACGGGCCTCGACCCGGTTGTCGGAATGCGCGTCGGGCCCTTTGGTCCAGTTACAGAAGTTTCGATCGATGGAAATCCCTTGCCGCGCACGCCGAAATGGTTATTGAATTTCATATTGCAATATACTGTGCCCCTGGCGAACGGTAGCTTGTATTTCAACACCGATTGGAACTACCGCGACGATTCAAATCTGTTTCTGCATCGGTCGATTGAGTTTGTGGCAGAAGAACGCTGGATTGGCGGCCTGAGGGTAGGCTACAAGAACGAAGCAGAAACTATCGATGTTGCCATTGTCGGCAGAAACATCACTGACGAGATTGTCGTGGACGGCGGAATAAACTTCCTGAATCTGACAGCATTCATCAATGAACCGGCTTATTGGGGGGTAGAACTGAAATACAGTTTCTGAAATTCGCATTGATTTAATCAGGTCAGAAAGGCCCGGCGCGAACAGCCGGGCCTTTTTTATGATTCCTGCGCGTACTGTCGCCCGTAACGGCAAAGGATATAATTCAGCAAGTGCCAGCGAGCGATTAGAATGAGGGGACAATGACCAGAAACGATCAAGCGATAGCAAAGCCAGCGGTGTCAGCCATTTTCCTGTTCCTGCTGGGGGTGCTTGCGCTACCCACCGCCTGCGCCGGCGATGCACAAACCATCGACCTGATCGTCAGGGGAGACCACGTCCTGACCATGGACCCGGAGCAAAGCGTGGTCGCCGACGGCGCCGTGGCCATCAACGATGGCATGATCGTCGCCATCGGCCCGGCCGCGGAGATCATGGCCAGCTACCGGGCCGGCGAAGTGCTGGATGGCGCCGGCAAGGTCGTGATGCCGGGCCTGATCAACGGGCACTCCCATGC
>JACZVC010000041.1 GCA_022572885.1 Pseudomonadota bacterium
GGCGTACCCCAGCTCTGCCCGCCATCGATCGAAAAACTGATGTCGGCGCCAGGTCCGAAGGCGGTCCCTTCCACGTATTCCATGTGCCGTGGCACCGGGTTGGTAATCACGACGTTTTCCGCCGGCTCGCTGCCGGTATTGGAAAAACTGACGGTGTAGATGACAATATCGCCGGGCACGACTTTGCTGGCCGGCTCGAGACGGGTAACCGTTTCGCCGCTGGCGTCGATCTCGATGATTTCCACATCGGCCGAGGTCTGGATCTGGATGCCTCCGGCTTCCTGTGCGCTGGCGGAAAAAGAGGCCAGTAACAGCGCCAGCAAGACGAACGAGCCAGCAATAAATTTATGGTTAGAAGTATTCATGGTTTATCCCCTTAGTTGATGACCACGGTAAATGCGATGGTTTGCGGTCCGTCCGCCTGATCCAGATCGCCCAGCGACACGGTTACCGCACCGCCGACAAACGCTCCGGCATCGGCATCCGGCGCATCGGTCAATGGACCGCCGTTCAAGGTCAAAGAGCCTGCTACGTAGGTGGTAAAAGGCGGAATCGGATCGGAGAAGTTCGCGTTGATTGCCGTGCCCGAACCACTCGCGATCACCACGATCTGGTAGGTGATCAGCGCGCCTGGTACCGGCTCGGTCCCGGCAAACGGATCCACGACCGATGCCGACTTGACGATCGACAGCGACACGTTGCTGACGATATAAGTGCCGGTATCGGCATCATCGCCGCCATTGGCACCGACCACTGCGTCGGTGCCCAGATCGCCCTGGCCACCAAAAACATCGCCCGGGGCGCCGGTTCCGGTCAGGGAAGTCGCTGTCAGCTCGCTAAAACCCTGGTTGCCGTCGACCAGCCCGAGCGGGATATCGTTGACCAGCAGAATAGTGACCGAGGCATCGGGAGCCAGTTGCGGGTCATTGACACCGGCGTTGTATGGGGTGTCGCCGGCGGACAGGTCGCCGCTGCCATCGGTGTCAAAAAAAATCGATGTCGTCGACGGGACCGGATCGAAATCATCACCCGGCAAGGCGCTGTTAATCGCCAGGGCAAAATCCTCGGTGCCGTTACCGGTGTTGGTCACGGTAAACAGCAACGAACGATTGGCGTCACCCGGCGTCACCGGAACGATCGGGCTCTGCAGCAGGACGTTGACATCGAGGATCTCGGCCACGGTGACCACCAGGACGTTCGAGCTCTGCGACACCGGCGTGCCGGCGACCAGGTAATCGACCTGGGCGGAATTCGCGATATCGGTACCCGCAGTCGTGCCGACTGCGAAAACCGTGGGCGATGCGAACGACAGCCCCAGCGTGGACAGAATCAAAGTCAGTTTTCTCATGTTCTTGCTCCCCGGAGCCTTCCAGTCGATCCTGCCACGCTCCGGTTGCCGGCAAAACCCAAAAAATTCCCGTAAAAATTAGTACTTTGGCGCAACTACCTTAAGCCCGCTCTCGCGAAACTATAATGAACTGGCACAGATTTTCCATAATCCGGCCAGACCAATGTTCCAATCTGTGAATAGGGTCACATGTCCTGCCAAATAAGGCCGTGAAGAACGTCACAGCGCGACGGATCCGGTTGAACATTCGGCTCGGCTGGCCCACTTGCGATTTCGGCAAATCAGACTGATACTGCACTGCAATATATAGTGATTGCCCGATAATCGGCTGACAAGGATTCACCCCATGCCAGGCACCGGCAAAGCGGAAAAACCAGATTCGGAGAAAAAACCGCCCCGCGCCAAAGCCAGGAAGAAAGCCGGGGCCAACAAGAAAAAAGCCGGTAAGGCGAGGAGACCGGCCGCCACTAAAGTAAAAAAAGCCCGAACCAGACCGAAGACCAACGGCCAGACGGCGCCTGCTACGAAGCAAACTGTGAACCCGGTGCCCGGCCGCGCCATCAGCGGCCTGTTCAGGATTCTCACGATCAGACCCGACCTTATCATCCGGGAACAAATGGGCCTGCTGCTTGAACTGATGCAGGTGGCGATGGGCGATTCGCAGGTCGCACCAGACCCGGCGGACCGGCGCTTCAGACACGAAGTCTGGTAGAAAAACCCGTCTTACAAACGCCTGATGCGGTATACGAATGCAGTCGTACCATGTGTGTCATCAACAGCTTGCTTGTAAAAAGAAAGAGCCGAGCAGACGCCGCTTTAAATCGCTGCTGCAAGCGCAACGCTTCTTGAGCGCCCATGCGGCGGTGCACAATCAATTTAGCCTTGGGCGGAACCTGATTTTAGCCAAACACTATCGATTGCTTACACAGAGCACTTTTGCATCCTGGGAATATGCTACAGCACTTTAAACAGCATCTTTCGTAGAGTGCACATAGGTTTTGATAGCAAACTTGTCAGTATCGGATGTGCCCATACGCCTTGAGGCCTCATTAAGCCCAGGGGTCACTTGGGTGGCCCGTATAACTCGATGTAGTTCCTTGAAAAATTTGCGCCACCGTGTAGGGTACCTGCTCAAGCATGGTTATCCGCGACTCCCTAAGTAGCGCACCGACATTCGCAACGTTTTTTGGCGTGTCGGTATCGGCAAGGACCCGAGTACGAGCAGGGTTCCCCGTGGCCTTGAGAATGGCTGATTTTCCTATGCCCTTCGCCAAAAAGGTGTGTTTGTGTACCGGCTGCAATGTCGCTGGCTTAGAGAGCGGGAGTTTTTCAGCCGGCAACTACACGGCCCAGGGTTCGTTCAGCACCATGCGTATGAGAGTCGACCAGGACACAATCCAGGATCTTGCAAATCGCGGAAATCGGGACAATGACTGAATCGTGCACAACATATAAATCGCCTGCAATGAGGATTCTCATTGGGATCACCTTGACCGCCGGCTTGCTCCTCGGTATCGGCGCCGAAGCCGCTACCTTTACGGTCAACAGCACTGCCGATGCCGTAGATGCCGCTCCAGGCGACGGCGTCTGCGCGACGGCGGGCGCCGTCTGTACGCTGCGTGCGGCTATCCAGGAAAGCAACGCTTTCGCTGGTACAGATACCGTCGCCTTCAATATTGCCGGCGCAGGCCCTCATACGATCCAGCCCACCTCGGCGCTGCCATCGATTTCCGAATCCGTGATCATCGATGGCACGACCGAGCCGGATTTTACCGGCACCCCGATCATAGTGTTGGACGGCTTATTGGCGGGCGCCACCGCGCACGGCCTTGTCATCGGCGCCACGGGGGGCGGTTCAACGATTCGTGGCCTCGTTGTTCAGCACTTCGTCAATAACGGCATCCTGCTCTTGGGTGGCAACAATCTCATCGCCGGAAACTATCTGGGAATAGGCGCAGACGGTACGACTGTCCATGCCAATAACCCGGCCGCCGTTACCTATCAGGGTGGGATCCGCGTCGAGTCGGCCACAAACACAATCGGCGGTACTACGGCGGCTGACCGGAACGTCATCTCCGGCAATGGTTATGCGGGAATTGAACTCTTTGGCGCCGGCGCCAGTGGTAACGAGGTCTATGGAAATTATATCGGAGTCGACGCCAGCGGCACGCTCGACCGCGGCAACACCCAGGAGGGTATCGATCTTGAACTCGGTGCCAGCAATATCATCGGCGGTTCCGGGGCAGGTCAACGAAATATCATTTCCGGCAACGACAGCGACGGAATAGAGATTGATGGCGGCGACTTTAACGTCGTTCAGGGCAATTACATTGGCACCGACTTCACCGGCACCCTCACGATCGGCAATGGCCGTGACGGCGTTGACATCAACGTCAACGGGGTCGACGGCGCGACGGGCAACTTGATCGGTGGTACCGGCGCCAACGAAGGTAACCTCATACGCGGAAATGGCATCTACGGTATCCAGGTCCGCGGTGCGCCGGTTATCAACAACTCGATACTCGGCAATCAAATTTACGGAAATGTCCAGCTGGGCATCGATCTCAATGATGACGGCATCACGGTAAACGATGCGTTTGATGCTGATAGCGGCCCCAACGATTTATTGAATTTCCCGGTGATCACCTCGGCGACGGCGAGTGCGGGCACGGTCTCGGTTGACTTCGACCTGGATGTGCCCACTGGCGATTACCGCATCGAGTTTTTCACCAACCCGTCGGGTGCTGATCCGTCTGGCAATGGCGAGGGGGAAGCATTTGCATCCTCAGTGAACATCACGCACACCGGCTCTGGTGTGGAGAGTTTCAGCCACAGCTTTGCGGGTTCCGCGGGGGATATTCTGACTGCAACCACTACGCAGTGTACAAGTGGCGCCTGCTCGGGCTTTCTGTCTACCTCGGAGTTTTCGACGGCCTTTACGGTAACCCCCCCTGTAACGTTTTCCGCTCGATGGCCGTTGGATGAAATCTCCGGCGTCATTGCCGCTGATGTGGACGCCGGCAATGACGGAACCTATCGGAACGGGGTTCTGTTGAATCAGACAGCAGCTTGTACGGACACGGGCAACGCGGTGTATTTCGATGGCGTGGACGACTTCGTCGAGGTACCTCACTCACCGGACTACCTGATGGACGAAGGTACAGTGGCGTTCTGGGCGAACGCCGATGCTATCGGCACACAGCAAGGTCTGTTTTCCAAGGACTCGAGCGGCTTCGATACCGGTGGGCACCTGACAGTCTTGATTCTGCCCACCGGCGTCGTACAAGTCCGACTGCAATCCACGACGGGCGACAATTTCGTCAACAGCGCGCCGATCGCTGCCGGTACCTGGGTCCATGTGGCGTTCAGCTGGGGCCCGGCAGGCATGGCACTTTATATCGATGGCGCAGCGCCGGTAACAAACGCGTATACAGGCGGACTTGGCGTAACCTCGGGCGGCCCCGGCAATTTCGAGCCTATCTCGTTCGGTGCCAATTCCTGGGCCTCCGGCGATTTGCTGGTGACGCCAACAAGCGATCATTTCGCGGGCTACATGGACGATGTGCGCATCAACAACCCGGCGCTGACATTGGCAGAGATTCAGACGCTGGCCGGATGCACGCCTGCTGGTCCCGCCGTCACCTCCGCCGTGGCCGAGATCTCGCCGAACGACGTCACCACCAGCTCCACAGCTAATGCCTTCAGCTACGACATCGCCGCCACCATTGGCGCGTTGGATACTGGAGTGGATCGGGTGGCGATCACGGTACCGGGAAGCTTCGGGGTGCCAACCGTCATCGATGTGCAAGTCGGTGGGGTCTCGGTCGCTTTTACCGATAACACCGTCATCAGAGCCATCAGTGTGGATTTAACCGTTAAGGTAACCACCAGTGATCGCATCACGGTGCTGTTCACCGCCGATGCTCCGACCATCCAGGATCTCACCGGTGTGAATTTCCTCTCCACCGTGGATGACTCCGGGACGGCCATTGCCGCCCAGGCCACGACCGAGGGTAATGGCGATGGGAATGCGGGAGATCTCAACATTTGGACCGTGACGACGACGGATGCGGGCCCGCCAGTCTGTCAGGTCGATCCAACGGGTACGTATATCGAAGCGGAGAACTTCACCGGCACGATTGTTCAGGGCACAGCCTTTTTCACGGTGGAATCAACCCAGGCTGGCTTTAACGGCAGCGGTTATCTGCGCAGCAACGGCGGAGGCACAGGCGGTGCACCGGTCCACGAAGGGAAAATCTACGCCATCGAGTTCACTACGTCCGGAGTCTATAACGTCTGGATGCGCGGTTACGCGACCAGTGGCAGTACGGACTCCCTCTTCGTCGGCCTGAACGGGACTTCGGTGGGTGCGCTCAACGAGGGCGGTACCTATGACGTCTGGGTCTGGACTAACAGCATCCAGGTCGGCGGCAACCAGATCACGGTGCCTGCAGCCGGCTTCCACGATTTCAACGCCTGGATCCGCGAGAACAACCATCTGGTCGATGGCTTCTACCTCACGCAGGGCGCTGAGACTCCGACCGGTGGAATTCCACCGGGTGTGCCAACACTCGATCCGACGGCATGCCTTTTCGTCGATCTGGTGGTAACGAAGTCTGTCATGACGCTGGAGGACCCGGTTAACGCCACGACTGACCCGAAGGCGATACCGGGCGCGATCGAGCGCTATCTGATCGAGGTCACCAATACCGGTTCGGGTCCCGCCGACGCAGACACCGTGTTTATCACTGATTCGCTCCCTGCCTTTATGGCACTGCGGATTATCGACTACGACGGGACCAACCCGGGGCCAGTCGCGTTCGTGGACGGCTCGCCGGCGAGCGGCCTCAGCTACACTTTTACCAGCCTGGGAAGCGGCACGGACGACATCGAGTTCTCCAACGACGGCGGCACTACCTGGACTTATACGCCGGTGGACTCCGGCGATGGCACCGACCCGGCGGTAACCGACACCCGCATCAACCCCAAGGGGATTTTCGCGAACAACACCGGGGGCGGCGATCCGAGTTTCCAGCTGCTGTTCAAGGCCGTCATTCAATAACGCGGCCGTCTGTGGCCACAGCGCAGGCCCCCGGCTCCGCTCAGTTCATCTGTGACAGTAATTCAGCACGCCAGTATTGTCTGCGGTGGTATTAAGGATGGAAAATTCAACATTTGATTCGCCGGGCCAACTTGCGATTTTGGCAAATCAAGCCGATACTGCAGTGCAATATAAAGTGATTACCCGATAATCGGCTTGCAAGGAATCCCGTCATGCCAAGCGCTGGCAACCCGGAAAAACAGAACCACAAACGAAACCGCCCCACGCCAGAGCCAGGAAGAAAGCCGGTGCCAACAAGAAAAAACCTGAGGCGGCCATGAAGCCGGCCGCCACAATAGTGAAAAAACCCCTTTTACAAACGCCTGATGCAAGGCTACCTCGCCTGGCGCGCCAGCTTGTTCAATATCCTGGAATCAACCCATGCCAGCGACGGGAAAAGGAGCGCGCACGGTTTGCTCTCGGCTTGTTTACCGAGGCGGTCGCCCCGACCAACACGTTGCTGGGCAACCCCGGCGCGCTGATGCGCATCGTGCAGACGCGGGGCAAAAGCCTCTGGTATGGCGCGCGCAACATGATCGACGACCTGCTCAACAACGGCGGCATGCCGAAGCAGGTCGACGACAGCCAGTTCCGGGTCGGCCGCAACCTGGCTGCCACGCCTGGCGCCGTTGTTTTCCGCAATGAAGTGCTGGAGCTGATCCAGTACCAGCCGGCCAGCAAGCAGGTCTACAAACGGCCGTTGCTGCTGATCCCGCCGCAGATCAACAAGTTCTATATCGTCGATCTGTCGCCTGGCCGGAGTTTTGCCGAATACGCGGTACGCCACGGCATCCAGTTGTTTGCGATCAGCTGGCGCAACCCGACAGCGGCGCAAAGGGACTGGAACCTCGAAACTTACCTGGCCGCCTGCAAGGAAGCGATGGCTGCGGTCAGCGATATCACTGGCCGGAAAGACTTCAGCCTGATCGCGGCCTGTGCGGGCGGTTTTACCGCGGCCACCTTGCTGGGCCATCTGGCCGCCATCGGCGATCGGCGGGTGCACAACATCACCTTGCTGGTAACCGTGCTGGACACCGACAGCCCCACCTTGATGACGCTGTTTTCGTCCAAGACCGGGATTGCCGTGGCAATCCAGCGCTCCCGCTCCAAAGGCGTGCTGGAGGGACGGGACATGGCGAGAGCCTTTGCGTGGCTGCGCCCGAACGACCTGATTTGGGGTTATGTTGCCAACAACTGGCTGATGGGCAACAAACCGCCGGCTTTCGACGTGCTGGCGTGGAATGCGGATTCGACGCGGCTACCGGCCGAGTTCCACGCCGATCTCCTGTCCCTATCGCTGCTCAACCCGCTGGTCCGCAAAAACAAGCTCAAAGTGCTGGGTACGCCGATCGATATGGGCAAGGCCAAGCAGGACAACTACATCGTCGCCGGCATCACCGATCACATCACGCCGTGGCAAGCCTGTTACGAAAGCCGGAAAATCCTCGCCGGCAAGACCGAGTTCGTGCTCAGTTCCAGCGGCCATATCCAGGCGATCGTCAATCCGCCCGGCAACCCGCGCGCCAAGTTCTACACCAACGACGATCTCAGCCTGGAGGCCGATGAATGGCTTGCCGGCGCGCAGGTCGTCCAGGGCACGTGGTGGGACCACTGGCGGCAGTGGTATGCCAGGCGCGGCGGTGGCAAATGCAACGCGCCAAAGACCCTGGGCAGCGCAGCCTACCCGCCGATGGATGAGGCCCCCGGCCGTTACGTGCACCAAAAATAATGGCGGCCGTCATCGACTCGCAAACCAGCGGCAGCCACGCCGCGCCCGATCCGCTGATCGAATATGTCGATGTCGATGGGGTGATGTTGCGGGTCGCGACCCGTCCCGGCGCAGGGGTGCCATTGCTGTTGTTTAATGGCATCGGCGCCAATTTCGAGCTGGTTTTTCCGTTCATGAACGCCCTGCCCGAAAAGGAAATCGTCATTTTCGACATCCCCGGCACCGGTCGATCTTCGATGTGGCTGCGCCCTCGCCGCTTTTCCGGGCTCGCCTCGCTGGCCAACAAGCTGCTGGATCGCATGGGATACCAAGAAATCGATGTCCTCGGCGTTTCCTGGGGCGGTGCGCTGGCGCAGCAGTTCGCCAGGCAATACCCGGACCGTTGCCGGCGTCTGATCCTCGCCGCGACCTCGCCGGGCGCCATCAGCGTCCCCGGCAAGCCGAAGGCGCTGATCAAGATGGTGACGCCGATGCGCTATATTTCCGCGCAGTACATGCAAAAAGCCGCACCGCATATTTATGGCGGTGAGGTGCGGAAAAAGCCCCACCTGGTGACCGAGCACAACGCACGCCTCATTCCGCCGAGTATCGTCGGTTACTTTTACCAACTGATCGCCGGCATGGGCTGGACCAGCGTCCACTGGCTGCACAAGCTGCTGCAACCGACCCTGATCCTGGCCGGCGATGACGATCCGATCGTGCCGCCGGTCAACTCCCGCCTGATGTCTCTGCTGATTCCCAACAATCGCCTGCATATCGTGCGTGGCGGCGGCCACCTGTTCCTGGTGCACAGCACCCGCAAGGTCGTACCCATCATCCGCAAATTCCTCGACGCGCCCGACGACGAGCTCTGAGGCCTTCAGGCTGGGTTCGAGGCCAGCATATCAAGCCGCCAAACAACCCGAAAATGATCGCTTTTTGTTCTGCAGCATTGATTTACTCTATTTTTTAGAGTACTCTATTTTCAAATCTCAACAAGGAGCCGTACCATGTCAAATGCTGAACGGTATCTCGCATACGTAAAGGACGTGGTCAAGGGCGCGGAATCGGCGCCATCGGGACCACGCGCAATTTATATACTCTGGGCGGTTATCTACTTCACCGGCTTTTCCCTTTTCGACTGGAACCATCGATACGCCGGCATATTCTGGCTGATTGCAGGCCCGATCGGCGGTGTTGTCAGCTTCTGGCTGGGAAGTCGCTCGGCACTTCGTGCCGGTGTGGCGTCACGCCGCATGGCAAAGCGCCATATGTTGCACTGGATCGGCACGGGCGCCGCCATTTTCATGGCTCTTCCGTTGTTGTGGCTTGGCGTTTTAAGCTCAACTGCACTGATCAAGGTAATCCTGCTGATCATGGCCCTTGGCATGTTCACCGCCGGCATTTACCTGGTCAGACCTTACCTGTGGGTCGGGCTCGCGTTGGCCGCCTGTTACCTGGCCGTGATGACCCTCTCGGCGTTGCCGTGGATGGTGGTCGGCGCGCTCTCCGGCGGCACCATGCTGCTCGCTGCATTCCTGGGTGAGCGATCGTCAGACCAGCCATGACGGCTGAAGCGGGGGATGACATCGTCTCGAGCCTGGACGGGCTGGACAAGCTGCTGGCGCACCGCTTGCGTCTGGCTTTGTGCGTGCTGCTGGCGCGTTTCGAATCGATGTCGTTTTCACGACTAAAGAAATTGACCGGCGAGACCGACGGAAATCTTGGCGCCAACCTCCGCAAACTCGAGGATGTGCTTTATCTGCGCGTAAAAAAGACCCATGTCGATCGCAAACCGGTTAGCTGGTATACCCTCACCGCCCGGGGACGCAAGGCGCTAAGGCGTCACCTTGACGCGCTGGCAGAGGTGATCGGTATTGTTGGCGACTAGTTGGCTATAGCCCCATAAATTCTTGACAGGACCCCTTTTCAGCGCTATTGTTGCGTTGCATCAATGCTGCAGCGCAGCATCCGGAGGAACCATCGCCAGCAGCAAACTGAATGACCGGTCGCACGACTATTTTGGACGCCTGCTTGAGGCGCCAGGAAAAAGACAGCAAGCAACAAGCCGATGCCGGCGGCTGCCCCCGAAAAAGCGGCTTGATCGCGTCGTCTGACGACCAGGATCAACACCCCATTGGGCCTCTCTTCGAGAGGCCTTTTTTTATCCGCCTGATGATGCCCGGCCCTTTCGGAAAGCGCTCAGGCCGGTATAATAGCGACCTTTTAACGACCCGCCAGCCGAATCCGGCAAGCCAAAGAGACGCCAGCGCATGAGTACAAGCAATCGTGAACTTGAATCCTGGGTCAACGAAGTCGCGCAGCTAACCCGGGCCGACAAGGTTTTCTGGTGCAACGGCAGCGAAGAGGAATACCGGCAACTCGTACAGCAGATGCTCGCCGACGGTACCTTGAGCGAACTGAACCCGGAAACGCACCCGAATTGCTATTTGCATCGTTCCGCGCCGACCGATGTCGCGCGGGTCGAGCACCTGACTTTTATATGTACGGAAAAAGAAGCGGACGCAGGACCCAACAACAACTGGATGGATCCGGCGGCGGCGCACCAAAAAATCGATCGGTTGTTTGCCGGTTGCATGCAGGGCCGGACGATGTATGTCATCCCCTATTGCATGGGTCCGCTCGAGTCGCCCTACTCCCGTTGCGGCGTCGAAATTACCGACAGCCCGTACGTCGTTGCCAACATGAAAATCATGACCCGCATGGGCGACGCAGCACTCAGCCGCATCGAGAAAGACGGCGGCTTTGTCCGCGGCCTGCACTCGATCGGCGAACTGGATCCCGAGCGCCGCTTTATCATGCATTTCCCCGCGGAGCTGACGATCAAGAGTTATGGCTCGGGTTATGGCGGCAACGCGTTGCTGGGCAAGAAATGCCACGCGTTGCGAATCGCCAGTTGCCAGGCGCGCAGCGAAGGCTGGTTGGCCGAACACATGTTGATCGTCGGCGTAGAAAACCCCGCAGGTGAAACCCATTACCTGGCCTGCGCGTTCCCATCGGCGTGCGGCAAGACCAACCTGGCCATGCTGATCCCGCCAGAATCGCACAAGGACTGGAAAATCTGGACCTTGGGGGACGATATCGCCTGGCTGCAGCTCGGCGAAGACGGGCGCATGCGGGCGATCAACCCGGAAGCCGGCTACTTCGGCGTGGTCCCCGGCACCAACGCAAAAACCAACCGCAACGCCTTCGAGATGATCAGTCACGACACGATCTACACCAATGTCGGTGTGACGGCCGATAACCAGCCATGGTGGGAAGGGCTCGACGAAGGCACGCCGGTCCTCGACTGGCGGGGCAAGCCATACGATGTCAAGGCGGGTCCCGCTGCCCACCCCAATTCGCGCTTCACCGTAGCGGCCAGGCAAAACGCCAGCTATTCCTCATTGGCCGATGCCCCCGAAGGTGTGCCGATCTCGGCCCTGGTCTTCGGCGGGCGGCGGCGTGAAGTGGCGCCGCTGGTTTACCAGGCCAAGGATTGGGCGCATGGCGTGCTGGTCGGCGCCGGTGTCGCCTCGGAAACCACGGCGGCCGCGAGCGGCGAAGTCGGGGTGGTCCGCCGCGACCCGATGGCAATGAAGCCGTTTTGCGGCTACAACTTTGCCGATTACTGGGCGCACTGGCTGAGCTTCGCACAGCGCAGCGACCGCCTGCCCGAGATTTTCCAGGTGAACTGGTTTCGCCGGAACAAAGACGGCGATTTTCTGTGGCCTGGTTTTGGCGAAAACCTGCGCGTCCTGTGCTGGATCATCGACCGCTGCGAAAAACGCGTGGACGCGGTAACGACGCCGATCGGTTTGTTGCCGGTCGCCGCCGATATCGACATCGAGGGCCTGGATATCGAGCCCGCCGTTTTGGAAGAGCTGTTGCGCGTTGACCACGCGCAATGGTCAATCGAAATGGAGGCATTGTCCGAGGATCTGGCCCGCTACGGCGATCGCCTGCCCGCGGAACTCAGCCGGCAATTGCAGATGGTTATCGATGACCTGGGCGAAAAAGACGCCGCCTGACCTTAGCCCGCCGATACGATCAAAATAAAGCCCCGCCAAATTTCCCGGCGGGGCCCCCTTAAGTTTTAGTTTTTCGCGGTTCTTCTTGTTCTTTGTTGTTATTTTTCTTTAATCGTAAAATGTATGGCCTGTGGCGAGTCTTCCGTAACCGCTTTGCCCAGGCCTATGTATCCCTTTCCGGTCAACTGCACATCATCGCGCCGCAAAAACAATTCCTTGCCGTCATTATAGACGAAAGTACCGTTGGTGCTCTGATCGTATAGCAGGAACTTGTTTCTTTCCAGTTCAATTCGCGCATGCAGGCGGGAAATCAGGGTGCCCTGGACGACCAGGTCGTTGTTTTTGCCCCGTCCCAGCGTGACCGATTTCTGCTCGGCATCCACCGCGGCCTCGCAGTCCTGGAAACGCAGCGATAATCGCCCAAGCTTTTGATTTGCATAGCGATCCAGATCGATAATGGGAAGCATGCTGGTCACATCCTCGGTCTGCCACAGCACCTCGAAGAGCACGATTTCCTCGCTCTGGCCGCGGATCGAGGCAATGTCGATCTGGCGGACATTTTCCTTCCATTCCTTGCCCAGCTTTTCTACCAGGACTTGTGTCGTAATAATCTGGGCAGGCTTGGCCTGGCTGGTCATCCGGTTCGCCGTGTGCACGGCCGCGCCAAAGATATCCCTGTTTTCCAGCACCACCGGCCCGTAATGGCAACCAACCCGGATCGTGACCTCGATTTTGTCACCGCCAAAATCAGGATTTTCCGATATGGCCTGTTGCATCTGGCTGCCGGCGTTCAACGCGTCATCGGCAGTCGGAAAACTCGACATCACTTCGTCACCCATGGTCTTGATGACGGTACCACTATTGTTTTCCGTGGCCTGGCCCATGACATCGATGCAATGGCCTACGGTATCCCTGGCGCGAACATCCCCTAGCACTTCGTATAGCCTGGTGCTGCCGACGACATCGGCGAAAAGTATGGCTAGCTCAATTTCTTTACCCACGCTTGGTGCCCGTATCGGTTCACCCGGTACCATGGAACAACCGGGTATTGGTTGAAATCACTGCGCTTGGCATGGTGCGGTCTTTGCGGGATTACGTCAAGTCATGCCAGAGGTTATCGCGCCAAGTGATTGAGCTGGCCCGCATATTTCAGCAAAGCGGGCCAAATGGCGGTCTTGCGCGGTCTAGGGCCGGGCAACGATATAGGACACAAAGGCCTCGTCCGCCTCCCCTTTTTCCACGGGCGTGAATACGCCATCGCCTTCACCGTCTTCATCGGTCCCTTCCCAATAGACCGTGGATGAGCTGAAACCCGCTTCCGCCAGCAGCTCACGCACCTCGGGCACGCTCCATAACCGCCAGTCGTAGGAAAATGCCCGGGTCATTTCCGAACCATCGGCAAAGCGAAAGTGGATATAGCAATGATAGTCGCCGGTCACCGGGTCGTAACTGGCCTGGTCCCAGACATAGGTGAAATCATCGTACTCGGTCTCTTCCTCCATCTCCTGGTAGGCCTCCGAGCCACCATAAATATCGAGGAAAAATAGCCCGTCATCCTTGATCGCCCGGCGCGCCGCAGTGAAATACTCTCTGAGCTGCTCGCGAGTCTTAAAAGTGAAATAGCTGAAGTTGAATGCGGCCAGGATATCGGCAGGCTCGGTCTCCACGGTCAGCACATCGGCATCGATCAGCGTTATTCTCTGTTGCGCTTCCCGGCTCAGGGCAGCCACATGCTTGTCGCGTCCATAGGCCAGCACATCGGCGTCGTGATCCACGCAGATCGCCCGATGCCGGTCGTCGACCCGCACCCATTCGCAGGATGCATTGGTGGTGCCACAAAAATCCTCCCGCAACAGCGTCGCTTCGCTGCCGCGAATCTCGCGATAAGTGTCGGCGAGAAATTCGGCTTCATGCTCGACCCCCTGCACCGATTGCTCGTACAAATAGTGCCGGTCGGCGATCTCCGCCTGCTTCGGCTGCTGCTTGCGTTTCAGGTATCTCGCCCCCCTGGTCTTGCCCATTTATCTCCCTGCCTGTATGCGACTGCGCTCGTTCAAAAGCGCGTATTCTAACCCTTTGCCAACCAAACAATCAGCGAATTTTTTTGTCTCTGTGCTTACCTACAACAGCCAGGCTTCGATACAATGTGCGGCCTTGTGATTCAAACGAAATATTATATGAGCTCTTTTGCAAATACCTGTGTGCGGATAATCAAAGCGGACAGCCTGATCCTGCTGGCCCTGGCTGCGGTGCTGTTTTGTCTGCCCGCCGCTTCGCGATCCCAGGAGCAGCAGCCCGCCGTATTTTCCGCCAAACAACTCAGCGAGGCCGTGGAACTCCGCGACCTGGCCTGGTCTTCAGCGGATGCTTTTCGCCATGTCGCTTCGCTGACGATGGAGGTTGGCCCGCGGCTGGCGGGTACGTCAGGCGACAAGGCCGCGGTCGCATGGGCGCTGGCGACCATGCGTGAACTCGGCTTGCAGGACGTGCGTGCCGAGGATGTCATCGTGCAGCACTGGGAGCGCGGAGACATTGAAGTCCGTATCACATTACCCTATCCGCAGGCGCTGGCGGCGACTGCGCTGGGCGGAAGCATCGGCACGCCCGCCGATGGCATCGAAGCGCCGGTCATCCGGGTCGCCGATCTGGACGAGCTATCGGCGACACCGGATGCGGAAGTGGCTGGAAAAATCGTATTTTTCGATCGTCGCATGCAGCCAAGCAAGGATGGCGCCGACTATACCCTGACCGTCAAAGCGCGC
>JACZVC010000042.1 GCA_022572885.1 Pseudomonadota bacterium
GAAATGGAAGTCATCCTGACGCCGCAGGGCACGCTGGCGGAAAAAATCCGTGCCGGCGGCGCCGGCATACCCGCTTTTTATACCGCAACCGGTTATGGCACGGATGTCGCCAAGGGCAAAGACACCCGCGAATTCAACGGGCGCAACTATGTGCTCGAGGAGTCGCTGACCGCGGATTATTCGCTGGTCAAGGCGTGGAAAGCAGACACCATGGGCAACCTGGTCTATCGAATGACGGCGCAGAATTTCAACCCGATGATGGCGACCGCCGGCAAGATTACCGTGGCGGAAGTCGAGGAAATCGTCGAACCGGGCGAACTGGACCCGGAGCACATACATACGCCGGGAATCTTCGTCCAGCGCCTGATCAAAGGCACGTTTGAGAAGCGCATCGAACAACGAACCGTCCGCAGCGCCTGATGATATGAAGGATAGATAATGGCACTAAGCAGAGTACAGATTGCCCAGCGGGTCGCGTCCGAGTTACGCGATGGTTATTACGTCAACCTGGGCATCGGGATCCCGACGCTGGTCGCCAACTACATTCCCGCAGACATCGAGGTCATGCTGCAATCGGAGAACGGCTTGCTGGGCATGGGCCCTTTCCCGCTCGATGAGGAAGTCGATGCCGACCTGATCAACGCGGGCAAACAGACCGTGACGGCGATCATCGGCGCCGCCTATTTTTCATCGGCGGAAAGTTTCGCGATGATCCGCGGCGCGCATGTGGACCTGACGGTACTCGGTGCATTCGAAATCGATCAGAACGGCAGCATCGCCTCATGGATGATCCCCGGAAAATTGGTCAAGGGCATGGGCGGCGCCATGGACCTGGTCGCCGGAACCGAGAACATCGTCGTGACAATGACCCACGCCAGCAAATCGGGCCAGTCTAAATTGCTGGAATCGTGCACCCTGCCGCTGACCGGCGTGAACTGTATCCGCAAGGTCATTACCGATCTTGGCTACCTGGAAATTCACGACGGCGCGTTCCATTTGATGGAACGGGCGCCCGGCGTATCGGTCGAGGAAATCCAGGAGAAAACCGCGGGCCGGTTGATCGTCGATGGCGACGTGCCGGAGATGCGGCTCGGCTGAGGCCGCCTGCCGATGGAAGCCAGCCCGACCCCCCGGGAGCAGTATGCACGAGCGCTGGAGGACCCGGACTTCGTTGCGGACGCCGCTCAGAAAAAGGCCATCGAGGCGCTGCATCGAATCTATCTGCAGTTGATCGCCAAACCGGCCTCGCTGTCGCCCTGGCGGCGGTTGCGCCTCGCGCTCTCTCGCAACACCAAAATCCCACCCGTCCAAGGCCTTTACCTTTGGGGTGGAGTCGGCCGCGGCAAGACCCCTCTGATGGACATGTTTTACCGTGCCCTGCCCTTCAGGCAAAAACAAAGGCGCCACTTTCACCGTTTCATGTACGAATTGCACGCACGGCTAAAAAACCCCAAGCATCGGCAGGACCCGGTCAAAGATATCGCGGCGCAGATCGCCAAAGACACCCGGGTCATTTGTTTCGACGAGTTTTTCGTGTCCGATATCGCCGATGCAATGTTGCTGGGCACGCTGTTCCGGGAATTGTTCAGGCGCGGCGTCACCCTGGTTGCCACATCGAACACACCGCCATCGCTTTTGTACCAAGGCGGTTTGCAAAGAGAACGATTTTTGCCGGGGATAACAGCGATCGAAACCCATTGCCAGGTCATGGAACTCGAAGGAGCCGAGGACTTTCGCCTGCGTATCCTCGATGAGGCTGAAATTTATCACGCGCCGCTCGATTTGCAGGCGGAAGCCAACCTGGCGGAGTACTTTGAGAAAATCTCCTGCCACGGCGGCAAGGCGGATCAGAATCTCATGGTCTGTGGCCGGACTATCGCTACCCGGCGGCTGGCAAATAGCATCGCCTGGTTTGATTTCGCGGCCTTGTGCGACGGCCCGCGGAGCCAGGATGATTACCTGGAACTGGCGCGGGGTTTTCATACCATCCTGGTCTCGGGCGTGCCGGCGATGGATTCCGCGGACAACGACCGCGCGCGCCGATTTATCGCGCTGGTCGATGAGTTCTATGACCGCAAGGTCAAACTGATCCTGTCGGCCGCGGTACCGGCCGAACAGCTTTATCGAGGCGAGCGACTGGCCTTCGAGTTCAGGCGTACGGTCAGCCGCCTGGCCGAGATGCAGACGCACGCCTACCTGGGGCAGGCGCACCTGGCCTGAGAACCGTTCGCTGCGCCTTCATATTTCGCCGTTTTTCGCAAACCGGCTGATGTGCTCGGCCGCCCGAAAAGCCAGCGCCTGTATGGTTTGCGTCGGCTGGCCCCGCCCGGATGTCACGAGGCTGCTGCCATCGCAGATAAACAGGTTCGGCACATCGTGGGTGCGGTGATATTTGTCCACGACCGAGGTCGCCGGGTCGTTGCCCATGCGACAGGTTCCCAGCAAGTGCGCGGTGAAGGATTGCGGCCGGACCGGATTCTTCCAGACCGTTGTCGCGCCCGCGGCCTCGAGAATTTCGGCGGCCCGGTCCACCAGGAAACGCGTGGTCGCGAGATCGTCCGGGTGATCGGTATAGGTCAGCCGGATGCCAGGCAGGCCATAAATATCCAGGTTATCGTGATCCAGCGCCACGGCGTTCGTTGCCACCGGCAATGACGTGCTGTGTGTAGAGGAGTACATAAAGTTCGGGTATTTCTGCAAGCGAGCCTTGTTCGACTCCCCCCAACCTGGCTCACCGGGAATACCGGTAAACGCCGCGTAAGAAATCGGGCCAAACATCACTCGCCCGTCAATCCCGCCACCACCGTAAAAACCTCGGTCCGGGTCGGTATCATAAAAATCATGGCAGATTCGGCTCACTTGCACGCTTTTGTATTCGTTCAGCGGGTGTTCGAAAAAAGCGCCGGCGGTACCGCCGCCATTGAACATCATGTGCTTGCCGACCATCCCGCTGCTGTTGGCGAGGCCATCGGCAAAGCGGTTGTTTGCCGACAGGAACAACAAGCGTGAGGTCTCCGCGCCATTGGCGCTGAGCACGACCGCCTTTGCCTTCTGCAGATGTTGCCGGCCCTGCAGGTCGTAATAGATCACGCCGGTCGCTCGCCCTTGTTTACTGGTCTCGACGCGCACGACGTTGGCGCCGGTGCGGATTTCACAGACACCGGTCGCCTCCGCCTGCGGGACCATATTGAACAAGGTGGACGACTTGGCGCCCATCTCACAACCGAAACCCATGCAAAATCCGCAATGCACACAGGCGGCCCGGCCGTCATAGGGCACCGAGTTGATCGCCATCGGCGCAGGAAACGGATTCAGGCCGAGTTCGAACGCGCCTTTTTCGAACAACACACCCGATGACTTGACCGGCAACGGGGGCATCGGATAAGGCTTCGAACGATGCGGCTCATTCGGATGCGCGCCAGCCAGGCCGGAAACCCCGATTTCCCATTCAACCTGGGTGTAATACGGTTCCAGTTCCTCATAGGATATCGGCCAGTCGGCCAGCGCTGCGCCCGGGATGTCGCCGTGTAAGGTGTGCTCATGAAAATCCACCGGGTGAAAACGCCAGTAATTTGCGGTGAAATGCACGCTGCCGCCGCCGACACATTGCGCATAGAGCATGCTGGAAAAATCCCGGGAAGAGGCTTTCTCGCTCGCTATTTTACGAAAGCTCTGCGGCGGCGAACTGTCAAGCTTGGTTATTTCATCGTTGAACCAGTAGGCCAGTTCATCATGATGAAAATCGCCCTGCTTCAGGTACGGGCCGCGTTCCATGACGACGACGCTGTGTCCGGCCTGCGACAACTCGCGGGCCAGGACCCCGCCAGCGGCGCCGGAACCGACGATAACGAAATCCACTTCCTCGCTGGTCTGGTATGATTTCCCCGGCACGGTCAGCCCTCCTTGCGATATCTGGCGGCGATGGCGTCAAAGCCTGGATAATCACGGTCGTAGTAACCGAAAGGCGGGTGAAATACATGACGGTCTTCGAAGCCCAATAGCTCCCAGCCTTTTTTCTGAAAATTACCGCCGTAGGATGGCGACGCAAACATACCGACGTGGGTTAGGAACCGGACCAAGCCAAAAAAATCGCTATCGACCTGGGTAGCGAAAAATTCTGTCTGCACGGGTGTTTCGGCAGTGGCAAATGACGCTTCCCGTGGATAGGCATCGGTGAAGGCCTGGGCAAATGCCCTCAGGCCTGCGATAAACCCATCGGCGCCGGATTTCATGAAACCGGTCATGGCCCGGTCTATAAACACGGCTGCCTTCGCCTCTCGAGCACCCGGCCCTTCGCCCTCGCTCGGGATAATGTGGGAACTGATTGCGTCGATCAGTGCGCCATCCGCGGCCGAGAAAAACTCGAAGCTTTCCTCCATTTCACCGCTGGCGACACAGTGTGCTGCATTTGCCGCCGCGGCGATCGCCGGAAAATTCGCTGCCAGCCAGGCCGCTCCGAATAAGCCACCGGACCGGGATAGAAAATCGCGACGCGAAATCGTTCCCTTGCTCATGACCGGTATCTCCTGCCGCTGCATTTTAGACTGAGTATGAACGAGCAAGAACGGCATCGCCAGTCGGCTCAATGCTTGCGGTATAGTCCGGTTTACCCCGCAACCACCCTGGAGAGGCCTGTGGCGGTATACCGGATTCTCACCCTGGATGGCGGCGGCATTCGCGGTTTACTCAGCGCCGTGCTGATGGATGAGCTCGACCGCCGGCATCCGGGCTGGCTCAACCATGTCGACATGATCGCCGGCACATCGACCGGCGGTATCCTGGCGCTGGCGCTGGCCAACGGCATGCAGCCGGCGAAACTCGTCGAGTTGTATTACGCGCTGGGTCCGATCATATTCAAAGACAACCTGTTCGGCGACGTGCGCGACCTCGGACGGTTGATCGGCGCCGAAT
Organism: Pseudomonadota bacterium; assembly: GCA_022572885.1. Classification (NCBI taxonomy): domain Bacteria; kingdom Pseudomonadati; phylum Pseudomonadota; species Pseudomonadota bacterium. The sequence goes on from JACZVC010000042.1 coordinate 4,912, forward strand.
ACGCGACCAAAAATTTGCGGCGCGAACTGCAGAAAATTTTTGCGGACACGCGCCTGCGAGACCTGGACAAGCGCGTACTCATCACCGCCTTCGATCTCGACAACGAAGCCGCATCGCCCGAAGAGAGATGCTGGAAACCGAAGTTTTTTCACAATTTTCCCGGTGCGGACAGCGATGGCGAACGACAGGTGGCCGATGTGGCGCTTTATACCAGCGCGGCACCGACCTACTTTCCATCGGTCGATGGTTATATCGACGGTGGCGTGGTCGCCAACCACCCGGGCATGGTGGCCTTGTCGCAGACCCAGGACCGGCGCAACGAAATTACCGACCGGCCCCGGGTCGCCGAGGTCAGGCTGTTGTCCATAGGCGCCGGGCGGATACTGTCGTACATCGAAGGGCCGATACACAATTGGGGACTCGTGCAATGGGCCAAGCCTTTGCTCAACCTGATGCTGGATGCGGTTTCCGGCGTTCCGGATTTCCAGTGCCGGCAAATGCTGGGCGCGAACTATCACCGGCTGAATTACACTTTTGCCGATGGCAAAGGCATCGGCCTCGGTGAGTGGAAGAAACGCGACCGGCTCGTCGAAATCGGTCGCAAAGAAATGCTCACGGAACTCGATGCGGCAGCCGACTGGCTGGCCGGTCACTGGCTGGACGAGTCAACGAATCACCAGGAATAAAGCTTCGCCATGCAGACCGATAATACCCTCGCAAACTGTCGTGCTTTGATTACCGGCGCCAGCGGCGGCATTGGCCGCGCGACAGCCGCTGCGCTGGCAAAAAAAGGCGCTCGCCTTGCGCTTCACGGCAACAGCAACAGTGAAAAACTGGACAGCCTGCTTGCCAAACTGCCGGGCGACCAGCATATCGCGCTGACCGCGGACCTGGCCCGGCCCGACGAATGCCGCCGGTTGATCAGCGAGACGGTGGCCGGGATCGGCGGCCTCGATCTGCTGGTCAATAACGCCGGCGTATTTTTCGACCATCCGCCACTGACGACGGACAATGCGGACTGGCAGCAAAGCTGGCAGCAGACGCTTGCTGTCAACCTTCTGGCGCCTGCGATCCTGTGTCACGCGGCGGCGGTGATCATGGCGCAAAACGGCGGCGGCAAGATCATCAACATCTCCTCGCGCGGTGCCTTTCGCGGCGAACCGAACGCCCCGGCCTACGGCGCCAGCAAAGCCGGCCTGAACTCGATGAGCCAGTCGCTGGCCCAGGCGCTGGCTGCCAGCAACATCATGGTTTACGCCATCGCCCCCGGCTTCGTGGAAACCGGGATGGCGTCCGCGTTGCTCGACGGCCCGGGTGGCGACGCCATTCGCGCGCAAAGCCCGCTGGGCCGCGCGGCAAAACCGGCAGAAATAGCGGCCACGATTGCTTTTCTGGCCGGACCTGACACCGATTACCTGACCGGCACGATCATCGATATCAATGGCGCATCATATTTGCGAAATTAGGGGGTCTGGTGCATCGAACCACGATTTTTTCCACCACATTCAGCGCCGTTTTTGCCGGCAGCCTGCCGAGCCGGTGGCTGAACGAGAAACTGGTCGGCATCTGGACGATCGCCCGGAGTTAACAAACTGATGCAGGAAGGAACATTGGAAAAAACCTATTCCGGCGGCTGTTTTTGCGGGCAGCTGAAATTCGAGTTCGATGGCCCCAGCTTATGGTGCGCGCATTGTCATTGCACGATGTGCCGGCGATCTCATGGCGCACCGTTGGTGACCTGGGTAGGCGTCGATGAACAAAAATTCAGGCTGAACGACGATTCGACGCTGCGCTGGTTCGCGTCGAGCGCAGACGCCAAGCGGGGTTTTTGCTCACGCTGCGGCAGCACCTTGTTCTTCGCCTCCACCCGCTGGCCCGGTGAAATTCATATTGCCAGGGCGGCGATCCCGGGCGATATAGACCGGCAACCTCAGTGTCATGCGTACTGGGAGTCTCATGTGGACTGGATCAACGTGGACGACCATCTCGATCGCAAGGAAAGCGGCTAGCCCGCATAATTCACCAAGAATCGCGGATTTGAGTGAGGACTCTGGCGGCTGTGTTTTTTTCTTTGTCGTCCCACTGAACCACTCCTTGCGGTACTCTAGTACCTTAATGGGGTGTCCGTAAGACCGTAGCCAGCTCAACCGGCACCGTATCCAATCGCTATATAAGGTACGGCAAAAAATTTACTAATCATCACTCGGTGCAATAAGCGAAAACAGCGATTTATCACCGGATCTGAGCATTTCGACATATTCCGCTGCAAGAGTTGCTGCCAATTCTTGATCATCCGCAGTTAAATTGCGTGTTCGCGCGAATGCTTCCGTTGCCGTCTCTGTTTGCGGGCAATTGCCAATGCAATACATGGCCTTAGCTGTACTGTATTTAGTGCAGTCAAGCCCGAACTCACACGCTACAATGAACCATGCAAACTCATTGATAATGCCATCGGCTGTGGACCCTTGTTTGCTGCCCATAGGAGTAGTCAGGGCAGGTCCGGCCACCATTACAGCTTCCGGGTCGAGGCTGAACAATGCTGTCAAAAGTGCTTTCTCCGCTTTCGAATAGTCACCCTCAATAGCTAATCTAATACCATACTCGCCTATCGCGGGTGGATACTCATGTTGAACCGAAGCATTCAGCCAAAACTCCGAATCATATTTGTCGGCTGACTCAAGTTCCGACAAAGCGCCGCAGGTTTCGAGCGTGTTCCTAATCGCATAGTACTGGTTGGTACCCAATTGGTCATACCAAATTGTTAAGTATGCCTCCCACGCAGCAATATCATGGCCAAATAAATCTTGAAATCCTTCGCAATGCAACGTTTGGCGAAACATTTGAAACTGGGCGGATGCATCACCGTTCATTGCGCGGGGCAGGACGTCTTGCTCGATAAGGTCGGCGTCAACTAACAGGAGGGTTAGCGCCCTCACATTTTCGTCTTGTAATTCGATAGCCTCATGTCCAATTGGTGGGAACTGTGCAGGCACGTCAACTATCTCAATAACTTGATCGTCCGGCACTGTGACCTGAGTCTCCCGGATTCTAAAGAGCCAATCTCCGGCGAGATATGCACAAACTGCTACGATGAGTACCGCTACGACTTTTATGTGGGATTTGATTCTCATATATTGATATCTAGTTTCTGAGTGCCGGTTGAGCTGGCCAACAAAATGGCACGCATGGCCTGGGTCGTGCTAGCCAAGAATGAAGCTTGCGTTCTCAACAAGGCGTTTGCCTGAAAATGATTATGACTTACCTGAGAATAACGCGATTACTGATGACCCAACATCATTCGACCTTGCAAGAGCCTGCGTAAAGGACATTGGCGAAAAGCCGAGTGGATGAATCGGCGGCGAGGTTCGATTCTCATCAAGGCGCGGGGCTGATTACCCAATACACGACGCCGTATATATGTCCGGATCCCGTTTATGCATTCCTCGACCAATACTTGACTCAAAGGGGGCGTCCATATATGTCCTGGTATGAGTCCCTTAGATGAATTCGTACAAATCCTCTTTGCTCAAATCTCGAATTTCTCCAGACCTGCTCGATAGAAAACCCTGCGGGTCCATTTTTCCTATACCTAAGAACCAACGACGGTAGGCTTGCACGACTATCCGCAGCTCACCTTCGCCAACCTCATCTTTCCAAACTGAAACTATTACTCTCTTGCCATTGTTACTCACTTGCTCTGATTGACAAGGTTCCAACTCGACAAGCTCTGAAAAAGGTTTTTCTTTTAGTTCCAATAGGCGGTTCTCAATTAACTCTTTCATTCATTTGACCTCATTTTCTTACTTATCGAAACGTCAAAACCGAGGACATCCACACCTTTGCGTGAAAATCATCGCACTGCTGGATCCGCCAAACAATCAGCCAGCGGAATATTTGTAGGGTTTGCTCAGAAAGTCTGTGGATGTCCTGTGTTGTTTCGGCCAAACAATCCGCCAGTAGGATATTTGTAATGTTTACTCAGAAAGTCTGTGGATGTCCTTTGTTTTCAGAAAGTCTGTGGATGTCCTTTGTTTTCTCTTTTCCGTGGATGTCCTTTGTTTTCACAGGAGGGTAGTTCGTCCAATAACCAACAAAACTAAACAATATGACGCCCGATATGATGCAAACACCGAGTCCGAACGGCCCGGAACTGAACTCAAGTTGCTGCTTGCGTTTATTCTGTCATCTTGACGGATTCCGGCGGGCGGAGCTTGTCCGGATCGTACAGCCAGCCACCTTTGATTACCCGCCAAATGGCTTGCGTGTTGCGGATGTCGTCAAGGGGATTGGCGTCCAACAACACAATATCCGCCAGCTTTCCTGCCTCAAGGGAGCCTAAGTGAGCGTCTACCCCCAATGCTTCGGCCGCCTGAAGCGTGGCGATCTTGATCACCTCGGCGGGTTCGATGCCGGCTCGGCCAAGGAGCTCGAGCTCCCAGTGAAGTGAGACACCGGGGAGGCATAGCCATGGCGCGCCATGGTCATCAGTACCTGCTTGCAGTAGTACTCCTGCCGCGTGTGCCTCATACACTGAGGCCAGGCGCTCTGCCAACATCCCACGCAGCATCATGTCTCCTTCCGCCTTTACCAAGTCAGCCGATAAAGCGGCGTCCCTGCACTCCTGAGAGCTGAACGCCACCAGCATCGCATCCTCGAGCCTCTCTGGTTCCTCCCTCAGTAGCAGCACGCTTCCCATCTGCATGACCAGGGTTGGGTCCCATCTCGTACCGGATGAGACGAGTGCCAGCAGAACGTCACCGTAGACTCGCCCGGAGGATCGACTGTGTTCCAGCGTGGAGTATCCGCGTGTCAAACCACGTACGATTTCCTCGACGCTCATGCCGTGCCCAGCCGGTGGCAGACCCGCACTGTTCGCTGCCCGTAACGCTGCGTGCTGAAGAGGCCACGACAGGGACGGATAGATCTTGATGAAGTGGGCACCGGCTTGTTTTCGAGCGCTCACATACCGGCGGGCGCTGGGCTCGTTGTCGACGATAGCGGTGCCGCCAGAGCCAGCCCCCTGAAGGGCGATTCCCGAGGAGAAGTAGCGTGGGATAGGTTCGCCCGCAACCTCGCCGCGGGTGGCCAGAGCGCGGGTGACCGCGAGCGAACTCCCAGGGTCTCGCACCGAGGTAACGCCGTGGGCGATGAAGGCTGTCTGGCCGGCCGGGCCGGACCAACCACCGTGGGCGTGAAAGTCGAAGAGACCGGGAATGGCATATCGTCCCGCAGCATCGAGGATGACGGCCTGAGCCGGTATTTCCCGACTCTGCTCGGAGCCCACCCACACGATTTGGCCATCCTCAATGTAGAGCGAGGCTTCCGGCGTGAAGATATGTCGCTCGAAATCCAGCAGGCGCACGCGGCGGACCAGCAACGGCTGATGAACTTGACGTGCGAGCCTGGGCTGGGCAGGGATCGCCTCAGGTTCGCCGCCCTCCAGCGGCACTCGCCAGAGTCCGTTGGCGTTGCTGTAGACCACCTCCGATCCATCCGGGCTGATCGAGAACGTTTCCACGAGTTCCGCGGTCAGTAGCCGGACATCCGCCGAGCGCACCGGTCGTTGTCGCATGGGGGCAGCAGAGAGTCCTTGAGGTCCGCGGAAGACGAGCCACTTCCCATCGGGAGAGACCAGACCTTCGAAGATATCTGCTTCGAGTTCGGCAACCGGTTGCGCCACGATACCGTCTGTCTTGAGCGAAAGCCGGTAAATCGTCCAGCGCTGTTGAAGACGCGACGTAAAGAACACGGCGGTGCCATCGTGTGAGTAATGAGGTCTGCGAAGGTAACCAACCCCGGCGACAACGATTGTGCGCGCGCCTGTTTCCAGATCGATGGCAACCACTTTTGGAGGACCTTCCCCGTACTCCGTAACGAGCAGCTTGCGACCGTCGGGGCGCCAGGCAGGTGGCGAGTAGAAGTTGGCTTTGGACGCCACGGTCCGCTCCTTGCCGCTCGCGAATTCGAAAACCCTGACCTCCTCCTTGCTCCCATCGCTCCACACGTAGGCCAGTGAGTTTCCGTCCGGAGACAAGGCGGGCAGCGTCTCGCGACTCTTGCCCTGGAAAACTCTGCGGGCCGTCTGATCGGCGCCGGTCCGGTGTTCAAAAACATGGTTAGCGGCTTGAAAGTAAAGACGGTCCCCCGCAGAACTAATGGACGGGTGCGACGGGTTCTGCGGATAGAGCCACTCGCCGGTCGTCCTCGGAGCGAGCGGGACCGGCGTTGTCCGCGGTGCGAGTTCCAGGCGTACTTTGACTCGGAGGGGAATCGGCGATCGCGCACCATCGCTCACACGAATTTTCCAGAGGCGCCCGGCGTGACCGGTGAACAGGAACGCTCCATCGGGCGACACGGCAAAGCGATTTCCGGAATAGGAGGCAACGGTAGGCAGCAGCGCGACTGGCGTTCCGCCTCCTAGCGGTAGCTCTACCAGCCTTTCCGTGGCGTGCCAGGGAAGCCAAGTATGAGCGAGGCGAAAGTGGCGGGCGAACACGCGCACCACAGACGAAGGATCAGCCACAATGCGGTCGACGAAACCATCCAGTTCGCGAAGCGTGGCATGAGAGCTCGTGCCATCGGTGGCCTGGATACGAGTCACCCACGCGTCGGTGAGAGGATCGCGTTTTACGATCGACCACACCGCTCTGCCGTCGGCAAGGAAGTCGATGGAACGGTAGAGCCCTGGTCCAGGACTCAGCGGCTCGGGCTCACTTCCATCGACCTCAATCTGCTTGACCACTGAAGGGATCGGCAGGTATCCCGACAGCTGCCGGCTGCCCGCAGCTGCCTCCCGCAGGAATTCCAGGTAGACGACCGCCCTACCGTCGGGAGTCCAGGCTGGCCGGCCGGCCCAGGGTTCGTGTGTCAATTGGCTGATTCGTCCCGTCGCCACGTCCAGCAGGAATACATTGCCTTCGCTCCCGTCCCGGTCGGAGACGAACGCCACTCGACTGCCGTCGGGCGAGAACACTGGGTCAGTGTCGTAGTAGGGCCCGAAGGTGAGTTGCTCGGCTGTGCCGCCGGCAACCGGCAACTGGAACAGGTGGCCGAGCATGGTGAAAATTAAGACCTCACCATCAGGGGAGACCGCGACATCAGGCGCCGTGACCTCGGTCGTCTCGAACTCGATGATGCGCAAGTCGTCTTGAGCGGCGGCGGTATGCGGCAGCGCCAATGTCACAAGGACGAGCACGAACCAGATGGGACGCGGATGGAGCATGGTGGCCTCCCCCTAGATTTCCGATTCTTACAGTCTAATTGCTCGCACGCGCGATGTCCGTATATGGACTCCTCACTTTTTGCAAGCAAGCTGTTAATGGCAGACGTGGCACGACCAAAAGAAACTCTACGCGTGAAATAAACCAGGACATGGTTTCTACCCCGATTGAATCGCCTGAATACTTGCAGATGCTCTTGAACTCTTCAGGGACGACCAGCCAGAACCGGCTAGAATTTCCAGTCATCGACTTTAAGCGCATCGAGGCGCGCCGCTTCCGCCTTGCGCAACTGCTCGGCTTCTTCTTCGGTGAACAATCGCGCGGCAACCGCGTTGTCGATGCGCTCCGCCAGCGAGTGCCCACGCACCAGGTCGATACTTTGCGCTTCCTTTAGTTTCGCTTCCAGGGGCTGAATGGCAATCACCCGCTGCAGGGCATGTTCGAGCCGGCCCAGTTGGGTGTCGATGTCGTCGGTGATATACATGCCTTGCGTCAGCCGCTCGCGAATCACCGATGGAATGACGATGCTCTCGGCGATGCATCTTTCCAGTTCATCGGAGGGTCTCTTGTAGGTCCGGCCGAAAGGAAAAATCCAGCGTCTCAGCAAACGGCCCGCCCAGCGGTTGGGAAAATTATCGAACACTTCGCCAAACGCCCGCTCGATCTGATGCAGGCAGTCCTGAACCGCCCATTGCGCCACTTGCAGCTCCGTCTCGTCATGCTGATGGTTGTCGAAATGCTTGAGCACCGTCGAAGCGATATACAACTGGCTGATAATATCCGCCATTCGCCCGGACAGCATTTCCCGTCGCTTGAGCTCGCCACGCAAAAACATCAGCAGAATATCGGTGGTAAAAGCGAACGCGGCGCTCATCCTGCTCAGTTGACGATAATAACGCCGCAGCGGCCCCAGTTTTCTCGCCGTGGGCACCAGCAAGCTGCCGGTCCAGGCATGCAGGAGACTGCGCACCGCGTTGCTGGCGGCAAAACCCAGGTGGCGTACGAGTATCTTGTCGAAACTCATCAGGCCGGCGTGCTCGTCGGCGTTGCTTACGGCCTCGATCTCCGAGCGCAGATACGGGTGGCAACGCACGACGCCCTGCCCGAAGGTCATCATGCTGCGGGTCAAAATGTTGTGTCCTTCGACCGTAATACCCAGCGATGGGAACTTGGCGTACTCGCCGATGATATTGCGCGGCCCGAGACAAACGCCGGCGCCACCATGCACATCCATCGCGTCGTTCATGATCCTGCGGTTACGCTCGGTCAGGTTGTACTTGACGATGGCCGCAATGACCGCCGGCTTGTGGCCTTCGTCCAGCGCTCCCAGGGTCACCGTTCGCGCCGCATCCATGGCGTAGGTATTGCCGGCGATCCGGGCCAGCGCCGCCTGCACCCCTTCGAAGGTCCCGATATAGGTCTTGAACTGGTAGCGCAACCTGGCGTAAGCGCCGGTTGCCCGCGTGGCCAGCTTGGCCGAGGCCGTGGTCAGCGCCGGCAGCGATATGGATCGACCATCGGACAGGCTTTCCATCAGCATGCGCCAGCCGTTGCCCGCCTGTGCGGCGCCGCCGATGATCGCATCGAGCGGCACGAACAAGTCGCTGCCGCGGACCGGCCCGTTGTGAAAACCCATGTGCAACGGATCGTGGCGGCTGCCGATTTCGACACCCGGCGTATCGGCCGGGACCAGCGCTACCGTAATACCCAGGTTTTCCCGGTCGCCGAGCAACTGATCCGGATCGTAGAGTTTGAACGCGACACCGATCAGCGTAGCCACCGGCGCCAGCGAGATATACCGCTTATCGAAATTCAGGCGTATACCCAGGACGTCTTTTTTACCCTGGTAATCCTGTTTGCAGATGATGCCGCTATCCGGGATGCTGCCGGCGTCGCTGCCCGCTTCCGGCGCGGTCAGCGCAAAGCAGGGAATTTCCTCGCCGCTGGCCAGCCGCGGCAGATAATAATTTTTCTGCTCCTCGGTTCCGTATTTGAGCAACAACTTGCCCGGGCCAACGGAATTGGGAATCATGATCGTCAGCGCGGCGGCTATGCTGCGGCTCGCTACCTTCATGACGACGGCCGCGTGGCCGTATTGCGAGAACTCCTTGCCGCCATATTGGCGGGGGATCACCATGCCGAAAAAGCCGGCCTTTTTGA